>DASXKG010000169.1:0-16162 GCA_036496965.1 Variovorax sp. | reverse complement strand
GTGGGTGCGCTCCAGCATAATCTCCTTGGCCTTGGTGTACTCCTCCCAGCGGCGGCGCGATTCCAGATCCATCGGGCTCAGCTTCCACTGCTTGAGCGGATCATGGATACGGCCGAGAAAGCGCATGTGCTGCTCGTCGTCGCTGATGGAAAACCAGTATTTGATGAGCTTGATGCCCGATCGCACCAGCATCCGCTCGAAATCCGGCACGGTACGGAAGAACTCCTCGTACTCGTCGTCGGTGCAAAATCCCATCACCCGCTCGACGCCGGCACGGTTGTACCAGCTGCGGTCGAACATCACGATCTCGCCGGCCGCCGGCAGATGCTGCACGTAGCGCTGGAAGTACCACTGCGTACGCTCGCGGTCGTTGGGCGCCGGCAGCGCGGCCACCCGCGCCACGCGGGGATTGAGACGCTGGGTGATGCGCTTGATCACCCCGCCCTTGCCGGCCGCGTCGCGGCCTTCAAACAGGATCACGACCTTCTGCCGGCTCTGTTGCACCCAGTCCTGCAGCTTGACCAGTTCGCCCTGCAGGCGGAACAGCTCCTTGAAGTAGGCCTGGCGGGCCGCCTTGTCGGCGGTCTTCCCCGCCTCGAGCTCGTCGAGGTTGCGGTCCTCGATCTCGAGCTCGAGCTCTTCGTCGTAGTTGTCGACCAGGTCGCGCGCGATGCGCGCCATGAGGTCGTCCGGATCGTTCAGCGAATGGGGCAGGGTCATGTTCGTATTCAAAAAGGCAGGCCGACTGCCATGCTGCTGCCGCCGCATGACGGTCCTGTGACAGAAAGTAATCGGGTCCGAGGCCGTCACATGGCTGACATACGCCCGTTCGACCATGGCCCACCTCGCACTTCGCGGACGTTCCCACCATGAGTTCGATCGCCGTCACCCCGCAGCCGCCGCCCGGCCGCCCGTCGCTGGATTCCAAGCCGGGCCCGGTCACCATCGTCATCTTCGTCGCGCTGCTGGCCATCGGCCTGTTCTACACCGCCTGGAGCCTGGCCCAGGACGTGAGCGCCAGCGGCGCCCCGGCCACCACCTTCCTGCCCTATGTCCTGCTCGGCGTGGCGCTGCTGATCGCGCTGGGCTTCGAGTTCGTGAACGGCTTTCACGACACGGCGAATGCGGTCGCCACGGTGATCTACACCAACTCGCTGCCGCCCAATTTCGCGGTCATGTGGTCGGGCTGCTTCAATTTCCTGGGCGTGCTGCTGTCCAGCGGCGCGGTCGCCTTCGGCATCATCTCGCTGCTGCCGGTCGAACTGATCCTGCAGGTGGGCTCGGGCGCCGGCTTCGCGATGGTGTTCGCGCTGCTCATTGCCGCGATCATCTGGAACCTGGGCACCTGGTGGCTCGGGCTGCCGGCATCCTCGTCGCACACCCTGATCGGCTCGATCATCGGCGTCGGCGTCGCCAACGCGCTGATGCACGGCCGCGACGGCACCAGCGGTGTCGACTGGGGCCAGGCGACCACGGTGGGCTATTCGCTGCTGCTCTCGCCGGTGGTCGGCTTCATCTTTTCAGCGCTGCTGCTGCTGGTGCTGCGCGCGCTGGTCAAGAACCGCGAGCTCTATGACCAGCCGAAGGACAAGAACCCGCCGCCGTGGTGGATCCGCAGCCTGCTGGTGCTGACCTGCACCGGCGTCTCTTTCGCCCATGGCTCCAATGACGGCCAGAAGGGCATGGGTCTGATCATGCTGATCCTGGTCGGCACGCTGCCCATGGCCTACGCGCTGAACCGGGCCATGCCGGCCGACCAGACGATCCAGTTCGTGGCCGTTGCCGAAGTCGCCCAGGGGGCGCTGAACCGCAGCGCCGCCAGCACGCTGCCGCCGCCCACGCCGGTGCAAGCCCGCGAGACGATTTCCCAGTTCGTGCGCACCAAGGAATTCAACCCATCGGTGCTGCCCGCCATCGCCGCACTCGCCAGCAGCATCGGAACCCAGGTCAGCGAACATGGATCGATCTCCGGGCTCCCCGCCGACGCGGTGTCCAACGTCCGCAACGACATGTACCTCGCCTCCGAAGCGCTGCGTCGGCTCGACGCCAGCGGCGCGGCCAAGCTGGATGCCGACGCGACGGCCAAGGTCAAGGCCTTCCGCAAGGAGATCGACGAAGCAACCAAGTTCATCCCGCTGTGGGTCAAGGTGGTGGTGGCGATCGCGCTGGGGCTGGGCACCATGGTCGGCTGGAAGCGCATCGTCGTCACCGTGGGCGAGAAGATCGGCAAGACGCACCTGACCTACGCACAGGGCGCGTCGGCCGAGGTGGTGGCGATGCTGACCATCGGCGCGGCCGACATGTACGGTCTGCCGGTATCGACCACGCATGTGCTGTCCTCCGGCGTGGCCGGCACCATGGCGGCCAGCGGCTCGGGGCTGCAGTGGGGCACGCTGCGCAACCTCGCGCTGGCCTGGGTGTTGACGCTGCCGGCGGCCATGCTGCTGTCGGGCTCGCTCTACTGGGTGTTCCGGCACCTGTTCTGAGGCCTGCGCCAGGCCCGAACGCGGGCCGATTCGAGAAAGAATAAGATTGCGGCGTGTCTTCCATCCTCAACGCCGACCTGCACTGCCACTCCGTGGTATCGGACGGCACGTTGACGCCCGAAGCACTGGCGGCGCGTGCCGCGGCCAACGGCGTCGAGCTCTGGTCGCTGACCGATCACGACGAAATCGGCGGACAGCATCGCGCGGCCGAGGCGGCCCGTGATCAAGGGATGAAATACCTCACCGGCACCGAGATCTCGGTCACCTTCGCCGGCGAGACCGTGCACATCGTCGGGCTGGGCTTCGATCCGGACGACGCGGCCCTCAGCGAAGGCCTCTACGACACGCGCGGCGGCCGCGGCAAGCGGGCGCTTGAAATGTCCGACGGACTGGCCAAGATGGGTATTCACGGCGCCTACGAAGGCGCGCTGAAGTTCGTCGGCAATCCCGAGCTGATCTCGCGCACCCATTTCGCGCGCTTCCTTGTCGAAGCCGGCCATTGCCGGGACACCGCGGAGGTGTTTCGCAAGTTCCTCACCGAAGGCAAGCCCGGCTTCGTGCCGCACCGCTGGGCCACGCTGAAGCATGCAGTGCAATGGATCACCGCCGCCCACGGCGTCGCAGTGATCGCCCATCCGGGGCGCTACCGGTTCACGGCCAACGAGGAGTACGCGCTCTTTCTCGAATTCAAGGCCCATGGCGGCCGGGCCATCGAGGTCGTGACCGGGAGCCACACGGCGGCAGAGTTCGTCGAATACGCCGACAAGGCGCTGGAGTTCGGCTTCGCCGCCTCGCGCGGCAGCGACTTCCACTGCCCTGACGAAAGCCATTGCGACCTGGGCAAGCTGCCCCTGCTTCCGGGCAAGCTCACACCCGTGTGGGAGTTGCTCGAACATCGCATCCAGTGAGCGGTCCGGGGCCCGAAACTGGCGCAGCCAATTGCCAGGGATACCGCGGAACCGGCTTTGCCGGGCCGCTGGTATCGCCCCCTCGAGGGGGAGGCGCCGCAGGCGCTTCGGGGGTGGTCCCATTCCCCGGGCAGAATGCCGCGCATGGCCCAGTATTTTGAAGTCCACCCCGACAACCCCCAGCCGCGGCTGCTCAAGCAGGCCGTGGCCCTGCTCGCGCGCGGCGAAATCGTCGCCGTGCCGACCGATTCGAGCTATGCGCTTGCCTGCCACCTGGACGACAAGGACGCGGTCGACCAGCTGCGCCGCATCCGCCAGGTCGACGACAAGCACCACCTGACCTTGCTGTGCCGCGACCTGAGCGAGCTGTCCAACTACGCCCGGGTCGACAACAAGCAGTACCGGCTGCTCAAGGCGGCGACGCCCGGGCCCTACACCTTCCTGCTCGAAGCCACCAAGGAAGTGCCCCGGCGCGTGAGCCATCCCCAGCGCAAGACCATCGGCCTGCGCGTGCCCGATCACCGGGCCCTGTGCGAGCTGCTCACGCTGCACGGGGAGCCGCTGTTGGCCACCACGCTGATTCCGCCGGGCGAAACCCAGGCCCTGAACGACGCCACGCAAATCCGCGAGCGCTTCGAAAAGCAGATCGGCGGCGTGATCGACGCCGGCGCCTGCCCCTCGGAGCCGACCACCGTGGTCGACCTGACGCCCATGGGCACCGGCGGCGACCCGGTGCTGGTGCGGCTTGGCCGTGGACCGCTCGCAGCCCTCGGTCTCTGAAAGGGGCGAGCCACATCCTGAGACAATCAGGCGGTGGATATCTCAAACCTCATTCAAACCGTCCTGATCTACGCCTTGCCCGTGATCTTCGCGATCACGATCCACGAGGCGGCCCATGGCTATGTCGCACGCTACCTGGGCGACAACACAGCCTACGTGCTCGGTCGGGTCACGCTCAACCCATTCAAGCACATCGACCCCGTCGGCACCGTCCTGATGCCGCTGCTGCTGTACTTCGCGACCTCGGGCGCCTTCCTGTTCGGCTACGCCAAGCCGGTGCCGGTCAATTTCAACCGGCTGAACCATCCCAAGCGCGACATGGTCTGGGTGGCCCTGGCCGGCCCGGCGTCCAACTTCGTCCAGGCCATCCTGTGGGCCCTGTTCCTGGTCGGCCTGGTCGGCGCCGGCTTCAACGAACCCTTCTTCCTCAAGATGGCGCGCGGCGGCGTGCTGGTCAATCTGGTCATGTGGGCCTTCAACCTGTTCCCGCTGCCGCCACTGGACGGCGGCCGCGTGCTGGCCGGCCTGCTGCCGCGCGGGAATGCGCAGATGTTCCTGGCGCGCATCGAGCCCTACGGCTTCTTCATCGTGATGGCGCTGGTCATTGCCGGCGTCATCAGCTCCTGGTGGCTGAGTCCGCTGATGGCTTTCGGCTACCAGGTCATCAATTGGCTGCTGAGCCCGATCACCGCCCTTCTTCGCTGACACTCCCATGGCCCTCCTTCCCGACACGCCCACGCGCTACCTCACGGGCATCACCACCAGCGGCACGCCGCACCTGGGCAACTACGTCGGCTCGGTGCGTCATTCCGTGCGCTTCAGCCGCCAGGACGACGTACAGAGCTTCTATTTCCTGGCCGACTTCCACGCCCTGATCAAGGTCGACGAACCGGCGCGCATCCAGCGCTCGACGCTGGAGATCGCCGCCACCTGGCTGGCCTGCGGCCTGGACCCGGAGCGCGTGACCTTCTACCGCCAGTCGGACATCCCCGAGATTCCCGAACTGACCTGGTTCCTGACCTGCGTCACCGGCAAGGGCCTGCTCAACCGCGCCCATGCCTACAAGGCGCAGGTCGACAAGAACACCGCCCGTGGCGAGGACCCCGACGCGGAGGTCAACGCAGGCCTGTTCATGTACCCGGTGCTGATGGGCGCCGACATCCTGATGTTCAACGCCCACAAGGTGCCGGTGGGGCGCGACCAGGTGCAGCACATCGAGATGGCACGCGACATGGCGCAGCACTTCAACCACCTCTATGGCGAGCATTTCACGCTGCCCGAGGCCGCCATCGACGACACCGTGGCGACGCTGCCCGGCCTCGATGGCCGCAAGATGAGCAAAAGCTACGACAACACCATCCCGCTGTTCGCGCCGCGCGACGAGCTGCACAAGCTGATTGCCGGCATCGTGACCGATTCGCGCGTGCCGGGCGAGCCCAAGGAGACCGAAGGCTCGGCGCTGTTCCAGATCTACCAGGCCTTTGCCAACGACGACGAGACCGAGACGCTGCGCCAGGCCTTCGCCGACGGCATCGGCTGGGGCGATGCCAAGCAGCTGTTGTTCGAACGCATCGACCACGAAGTGGCGCCGATGCGCAAGCACTACGAGGCGCTGTTGAACAATCCGGCGCAGATCGAATTGATCCTGCGCAACGGCGCGGAGAAGGCACGCGCGCTGGCAGGCCCCTTCATGGCGCAGCTGCGCCACGCGGTCGGCCTGCGCGACCTGGCTGCGCGCGACACGAGCGCCGAGCCCAGGAAGGCGGCCAAGGCGGCACGGCCCAGTTTCAAGCAGTACCGCGACACCGACAACCTGTACTTCTTCAAGTTGCTGGACGCGAATGGCAAGCAACTGTTACAAAGCATGGGTTTCGCCTCGCCGCAGGAAGCGGGACGCGCCATCGGCACGTTGAGGGAGCGGGGCGAGGCGGCGCTGGCACAACTGGCGCCGCAGCTCGAGCCGATGGACGACGCGGCAAGGCGTGCAGTGTCGGCGGCGCTGCAGGCGCTGGCCGCCGATGCAACAGCGAGCGAGAGCTAGGAAATAGGATCACCCACCGCGGCCATGGGCACACGCCCGAACCGCGGAACCAGCGAGAAAACCATGAGTATCTATGTCATCGACGACCACCCCCTGATGCGCGACGCGATCGTGATGGTCCTGCGGCGCCTTCGACCGGCCGAGAACATCGTCGAGCTCGAGCGCCTCGACAAGCTAGGCGCGGCCGTCAAGCAGCACGGCGCCCCCGGCCTGTTCTGCCTGGACCTGAAGCTGCCCGACACCACCGGTGTATCGGGCGTCGTTACGGTGAAGCTGGCCTACCCGGACGTGCCGATCGCGGTCTACTCCGCCTCACCCTCGGCCGACATGGAAGAAGCCTGCATCGAGGCCGGCGCCGATACCTACATCGAGAAGTCGGCCAGCTCCGCCGAACTCACGGCCGCGCTGCGCGGCTTGCTCATGGCCGACAGCGATGCCGAGGAGCCTGTGGCTGCCGCCAACAGCAAGCTGTCGAAGCGCCAGACCCAGCTGATCGCCATGCTCGACAAGGGCATGAGCAACCGCGACATCGCCACCGAACTCGACATCAGCGAGCACACGGTGAAGGTGCACCTGTGGCGGCTGTTCCGTCGCTTGGGCGTCAAGAGCCGCACGCAGGCCCTGCACCACGCGCGCACCAACGGTTTGCTGTCGGGTTAGTGGCCGGCGTCAGCCGACAGCGCCGGAGATGCGGGTCTGGGCCTGAGATTCGTCGGCGTCATGCAGGGCGACGCGGAATACGCTGCCCCGGCCCAGGCGGGAGCGCACGCTGACCGGATGGCCCAGGGCATGCGACAGCCGCGCCACGATGGCCAGGCCGAGGCCGAAGCCATCGGAGGTGCCGGCATGGTCGGCCACCTTGTAGAACTCGAGGAAGACATCGCGCAGGTTCTCGCGCGCGATGCCGATGCCCGTGTCCCAGACCTCCACGCGCAAGCCGTCGCGTGTGTGCCTGGACGCCAGCAGGACGCCGCCTTCGACGGTGTACTTGATCGCGTTGGCCAAGAGATTGCCGATCATGCGGCGCACCCGGATCGGATCGGTGAGCACCGTGCCCGGCGTCACGTGCATGCGAAAGCCCAAGCCCTTGGCCTCGGCCACCGGACGGTACTGCAGCTCGAGGTCATGCAGCAGCTGCGAGACTTCCACCCGTTCGATGTGCAGCTTGACCTGGCCGGAGTCGATGCGGGCCAGGTCGAACAATGAATCGAACAGCGCATTGACCGCGTGCGTCGCGCGCACGATCTTGGGCGCGATCTCGGCCACCAGTTCGGGTTCGTTGCGCAGCCAGTCGGCATAGAGCGAGAGCGCCAGCACCGGCTGGCGCATGTCGTGCGCGGCGCTGGCCAGGAAGCGGTTCTTCATCGCCACCGCCGAGACGGCCGCTTGTCGCTGCTGGGTCAGGGAATTGATCAGGATGTGGTTGTGGAACAGCAGCTCGAAGCTGTTGCGCGCGGTCTCGTGGATGCGCCGCCCGGCACGCAGCAGCAGCCACCAGTGCAGGCCAGGCAGCAGCAGGAAGCCGTAATGGAAATGCGGCCGCTCGAACTTCAGCTCGATCACCCGCAGGACGATCGCCGCCAGCATGGTGAAGAACAAGGTATTGACATAGCGCCTGAGCAGCGGCGGATGCAGCGCCAGCCCGTTCAGCGGAAAGGTCGCCACGCCGGCGACGATGAGCCAGCTCATGAACTGGTTCACCAGCGGCGTGCGCTCGAAGAAGATCAGGATCGACAGGCCCCAGGCGAATCCGCTGGCGCTCCAGAGCAGGCGATAGTGCTCGACGAAGTACTGCTGGGCAGCCGAATCGCGATCGGCGTAGTGGCGTGCGTAGACCTGCTCCCCCCAGACTCGGCAAGCTGTGGCCAGCACCCCGATGACCAGCCAGGCCATCAACTGCCACGACGGCACGTAGCCCCAGCTCAGGCCCGCCATTGCAGGCATCAGTGCAGCGGCCAGCAGGTAGGAACCGCGCGAGGCTCGCATCAGGCTGCGGATCAGCTCGCCGCGCACCCATGGCTCGGCCTCGTCGGCGGAAGCCGGCGCCGGAGTCAGGCTGGCGAAGGAAGAGTTCCCCAGCCCCGCGAACGACGAATTACCCATCATGGCTTGATTGCCCTGCTCCTCGGTCGGCCACAAAAAAGCCCCTCGCGAGGGGCCCTGCCGCATGCACCCGCACCCTGCTCAGGCCGGCACATGGGCACCATCTTAATTGCCGGCCAGCGCGCGGACGGTCAAAACCGCGCGGGTTTCGTCGCGCCCGCGCAACGCGAACGACCTGGCTATCCCGCGACCACCGCGATGCCCCGGATCTGCCCGGCCTTCGCCTCGGCAGCCGGCAGCGGATAGCGCTTCGGCGCCAGGCGGTGCAGCAGTTCGGCCTCGCGGCCACGGGCCAGCGCCAGGTTGGCGAGCTTCACGTGGCCATAGCCGCGGATGGCGAGCGGGAGGGCCGCAATCTGGGCCGCGAGCCTCTGGTTGCCCGGCGACAACTCGGCCAGCAACTCGTCCAGCCGGGCCTCGAATTGATCGATCAGCGAGCGCTCCAGGCGGCGCTCGGCGGTGTGGCCGAAGGGGTCGAAGAAAGTGCCGCGCAGCACCTTGCCCCGGGCCAGCCAGCCCATCGCCGGCAGCATCCAGCCGCCGAGCCGGATCTTGGCCGGCGGCTGGCCGTTCCTGGGCCGGGAGAGAAAGGGCGGTGCCATGTGGAATTCGAGCTTCAGATCGCCCTCGAACTGCTCCGCGAGCCGGGTGCGAAAGCTGCCGTCGCTGTACAGCCGTGCCACCTCGTACTCGTCCTTGTAGCTCATCAGCTTGAGCAGGCTCCGCGCCGCATTGCGCGTCAGCGGCAGGGACGGATCACCGCCCGGCAGCGCGGCCTCGTGCTGCAGCACGCCGCGCAGCCGTGCTTCGAAACGGCGCGCCCAGCCCGCATTCTGGTAGGAGGCCAGATGACGGCTGGCGCGCGAGATCAGCGCCTCCAGTGATTCTTCGGAGGCTGCCTCGGCCGGTGCGCCGCGCAGGGCCTCGACAGCCGCCGGATCGCCGGCGGCCAGCCGGCCGAGCGAAAAGGCCATCTGGTTGGCTGCCACGGCAACGCCGTTGAGCTCGATGGCCCGGGTCAGCGCCTCCAGGCTGAGCGGGATCAGGCCACTCTGCCAGGCGTAGCCGGCGGCGAGGATGTTCGACGCCAGCGTGTCGCCCAGGAACTCCTCGGCCAGCGTCTGCGCATCGAAGGTCCGGACCTGTTCGCTGCCGGCCACGAAGCGCATCTTCTCCAGCAGCAGCTCGACCTTGAGTTCGGCATCCGGATTGCGCAGCGATTCGGCGACCGGTATTTCGTGCGTGTTGGCGAGGATGCGCGTGCGGCCATGGCGCACGGTCTGCAACGCGTCCTGCGACGCACCGACCACGATGTCGCAGGCCAGGATCGCGTCGGCCTGCTGGGTGTCGATGCGCACCTGGTTCAGGCGCTCCGGCGTGTCGGCCAGGCGCACGAAGCTCAGCACCGCGCCGCCCTTCTGGGCAAAGCCCATGAAGTCGAGCACGCTGGCCGACTTGCCCTCCAGGTGCGCGGCCATGGCGATCACCGCGCCGACGGTCACCACGCCGGTACCGCCGACGCCCGTGACCAGCAGGTCGTAGGGCGCGTCCCAGCGATGGGCGTCGGGCCGGCGCAGCGCCCCGACATGGCGCAGGAACGCCTCCTTGCCCGCCGCCAGCGCGCCGCTCTTCTTGCGCAGCGCGCCGCCGGTCACGCCCACGAAACTGGGGCAGAAGCCCTTGGCGCAGGAATAGTCCTTGTTGCAGCTGGTCTGGTCGATCTTGCGCTTGCGGCCCAGCTCGGTCTCGTGCGGCAGCACGGCCACGCAATTGCTCTGCACGGTGCAGTCGCCGCAGCCCTCGCACACGGCTTCGTTGATGAACAGGCGCTTGGCCGGATCGGCGAGTTCGCCCTTCTTGCGGCGGCGGCGCTTCTCGGCGGCGCAGGTCTGCTCGTAGATCAGCACGGTCACGCCGGGCACTTCGCGCAACTGGCGCTGCACGGCGTCGAGCGCCTCGCGATCATGGAACTCGGTGCCGTGCGGGAACTTGTGCTTGATGGCGTCGTAGTGGCCGATGGCATCGCTCACCACCACCACCTTCTTGACGCCCTCCGATTCCACCTGCCGCGCGATGGCGTCCACGCTGATCACGCCATCCACCGGCTGCCCGCCGGTCATCGCCACCGCATCGTTGAACAGGATCTTGTAGGTCAGCGTGGCCTTGGCGGCCACCGCCTGCCGGATCGCGAGATAGCCCGAGTGATAGTAGGTGCCGTCGCCCAGGTTCTGGAACACATGCGGCGTGCGCGTGAACATCGAGTGCGACACCCAGTCGACGCCCTCGCCGCCCATCTGGATCAGCCCGGCGGTGCTGCGGTCCATCCAGTTGGCCATGAAGTGGCAGCCGATGCCGGCACGGGCGGTCGAGCCCTCAGGCACCTTGGTGCTGGTGTTGTGCGGGCAGCCGGCGCAGAAGTAGGGCAGCCGCTTGACCGAGTCCCCGTCATTGCTCAGCAGCTCGGGCGGCGTGAAGTCGCGCACGTGCTGCAGGTGGTCGCCGAGTTCGGCGTTGTCCGGAAAATGTTCCGCCAGCCAGTGGGCCACCAGCTCGATCAGCCGCGAGGGCCGCAATTCACCGAGCGCCGACACCAGCGGCCGGCCGTCCCGGTCGTGCTTGCCCACCAGCGCCGGCCGCGCGCCGGCCGGCGCGTTGTAGAACAGGTCGCGCATCTGGGTCTCGACGATCGCGCCCTTCTCCTCGACGATGAGGATTTCGTCCAGGCCCTCGGCGAAGGCCCGCAGGCGTGTCTGCTCAATCGGAAAACTCAGGCCCACCTTGTACAGCCGCAGCCCCGCCCGGGCCAGGCTCGCCGGCGTCACCTCGAGCCGGCGCAGCACTTCCATCAGGTCATAGTGCGCCTTGCCGCAAGTGACGATGCCGACCTTTGCGTTCGGGCTCTCGATCACCTGGCGGTCGATGCTGTTGACACGGCTGAAGGCCGCGACCGCCTCCAGCTTGTCCGCCAGGCGCGATTCGATGCGCAGCGAAGGCAGGTCCGGCCAGCGGTAGTGCAGGCCGTCGGGCGGCGCGCGATGGCCGGTGACGGCCCGCACGGTGTCGGCATCGGCCCAGGCCGCGACGCGGGCGCTGACCCGGTCGAGGTCCACCGTGCCCGCGCTCTCGACGATCTCCGACAGGGCCGCCATGCCGACCCAGGCGCCCGAGAAGCGTGAGAGCTCATAGCCGTACAGGCCGAATTCGAGATACTCCGCCACGCTGGCCGGCTGGACGATCGGCATGCCCCAGGCGACAAAGGCATGGTCGCTTTGGTGCGGCATCGACGACGACACGCAACCGTGGTCGTCGCCGGCCACCACCAGCACACCACCCCGCGGCGAGGAACCATAGGCATTGCCGTGCTTCAGCGCATCGCCGGCGCGGTCCACCCCCGGGCCCTTGCCGTACCACATCGCGAACACGCCCTCGACCGTGCGCTCCGGGTCCGATTCCACACGCTGCGTGCCCAGCACCTGGGTGGCCGCGAGTTCCTCGTTGATGGCCGGCACGAAGCGGATGCCGGCGTCCGCGAAGTCCTTGCCGGCCTTCCAGATCGCCTGGTCCACCATGCCCAGCGGCGAGCCGCGATAGCCGCTCACGAAGCCCTGGGATGCCAGGCCCCTGGCGGCATCGCGCTGGCGCTGCATCAGCAACACCCGCACCAGCGCCTGCGTGCCGGTCAGGTAGATGGCGCCCGAAGGCGCCCACAGGCTGTCCGCAAGCCGATAGTTGGAACGCAGCGCGGGCGAATCGTCGGGAAGGATGTTCATGCCCGGAATTGTTCGCTGGCCAAGGAAATAAGTGCTTCTTCAATACACTAGCGAAACCCCCAGTTCGGAGAGTTTCTCTCTTCAGATCCGCCATGAACGTCGATTCCATTCTTCTCGATGCGCACAGCCTGAAGATTCTTTTCGAACTTCAGCGCGACGCGCGGCAGACCGTGCAGCAGATTTCCGAGGCGGTGGGCCTGTCGCCCACGCCCTGCTGGAAGCGCATCAAGGACATGGAGGTGGCGGGCGTGATCCGCGGCTACACCGCGGTGATCGATCGCGAAAAGGTCGGGCTGCATGTGGCCGCCGTGGCGGAGGTGAACCTGGATCGGCACAGCGAATCGCAGGTGCAGCGATTCGAGCAGACAGTCGCAGCGAGCCCGCAGATCATCCGTTGCGTTTCAGCGACCGGGCCGGCCGACTACATCCTCACGGTGCTGGTGTCGGACATGAAGCACTACGAGCGCTTCCTGCACGAAACGCTGTTCAGCCTGCCCGGCGTGACGCACGTGCGATCGAGCATCGTGCTCAGGGAGATCAAGTCCGACGTGCCTTTGCCGATCGAGCAATCGCAGGCCTCATCGGCCCCGCTCTCGGGGCGCGGACGGCGGCGCTGACGGCCGCGCGGCTACCAGCAGTAGCAACGCGCTTGTCTTTGAACCTCGGTCAGGCCGCCCTCTTCTTCTTCTTCTTCCGCAGCGGCGACGGGTGCACTGTCGGCCGTCTGGCCGCGCTGCGGCTGCGGGGTCACCGGAGTTCCCGCGGCAGCTCCAGGCGAATTCGAGGCTTGATCGGGGGGTGCCGGCCCAGCGTCATGAGGGCCTGCGACCGGCGTCGGGATGGAGGAGTTCATGAGCCGCTTCCCATAGGTTTGACACGCATTCCTACCAACTACCAGTCCGCCTGCTGCGAACCAGATTCATGATCTGACTCGCGTTAGAACTTTGGCATTAGGGATTACCCTGTACCTCCCTTCGGAAGCGGGCAATAGATCACGTCAGTTCGAACTTGGTGGCGCTTGGCCCACGAAGCGCTATTCCCAATGGTCGGTGTGGAGCATCTCCGACAAGGGCCGGCCCTGCCGCCAGCCTTCCTTTTCGAGCATCGGCGCGTCGTAGAAGCGCGGCACCGGCCCCAGGCACAGCACGGCCAAGGGCCGCGCCCCGCTGGGCAGGCGCAACAGGGCGGCCAGCGCCTCGGGATCGAACATCGAGACCCAGCCCAGGCCCAGGTTGTGCACCCGGGCCGCCAGCCACAGGTTCTGCACGGCGCAGGCCAGGGAACACCAGGCCATTTCGTGCGCCATCGTGCGCCTTCCGAAGACCGTCCCGTCGTCCGGGGCCAGCACGGCCACCAGCAATTCGGCGCATTCCCGGACCCCTTCGACCTTCAGCCGAAGGAACTCGGCATCCCGCTCGGCCAGCGCCGCCGCCGTAGCCTGCCGTTCGGCATCGACCAGCGCGCCGATCTGCTGGCGCAGGGTCGGCTCGACCACGCGGATGAATCGCCACGGCTGCATGAGGCCCACCGACGGCGCATGATGGGCCGCCTCGAGCAGCTGCTGCAGCAGCCCGTCGTCGATCCGAGCGCCAGGCGAAAAGTGGCGCATGTCGCGCCGCGCCTTGATGACCCGGAAGAAGCTGTCGCGCTCGGCCTCGCTGAAAAGATTGTCGAATTCGCCTGACATGCCGTGCACGGCCTCGCGTTGTGATGAAGTAGCCCCGATTCTGTCCGAAGCGGAACCGACATCGCGGCGCGCCAGCGGCTGACAGGGGCGTAGGCAACTCCCTTCCCGGCCTAGCGCCCCTGGCTGATGGCGAACCGCGCCGCGGCATGGCACATTGACTGCTCGACTTCGGCAAATCCCCAAAGGCACTCCGAGGCCGCGAAGGCCCTCCGGCGCAGGAAACTCGCGGAGGGCCTTTTGTTGCCTGCCCGCCGCGCGACGCAAGCCGCTATTCCAAGCTGGCAAGGACCGCGTCGGCTTCATGCGTCCGGCGAAACTCGCCCACCGGTATCAGCATGTCCGGGTATTCCGCGAAGCGAGCGTGGACGACGCCGCGTTCCCGGCGCCAGCAGCCGCGAACCGTGCCGCCCTCCCAGGAGGTGAGATAGCAAAGGCGCTGCATGGCGCTGCACTCCTCCTGCGCATTGGTCAGTTGGATCAGATTCTCCGGGCCGACATCCGCCACGAACAAGATGCCCGGCTGCACCTCGCAGGCAGCCATGACCAGGCAGCCGACAAGGGCTGCGGCGGCAGCGCAAAGCGTCTTCATGGTCCTGTTCTCTGGCCCAGCGATGCACCGGGCAGGGCGCCCCGCCCAGGTGCAGCTGGCGCCGGGGTCCCCGAATGTGCCCTCAAAGGCGATCTGTTGTAAAGGCGCGATTTGAAGCGCCCGGGTGCCGGACGGATGGACGGCCCGCGCCGCTCACAGCGGCCCGGTCAACTCCGCTTGCCTGGGCTCGCTTTCGTGCAATCTGCGCCGCAGCGCGTCGATCGATTCAAGATCCTCCAAGGCCTTGAGCTGCGCTGCGACTTCCAGGGCCGATCCGTCGTCATCGCCGTAGCGGGCCCTCAGCATTGCCAGCAGGTGCTGGAGATTGGCAATTTGTCTGGACATGAATCGCTCCTTCGGAAGGTGCGCGTTTCGGCGCGGCGCCATGCTGCGCCGCACCATTATGCCCCTCGAAGGACCCTGAAAATCGATCTGCATGCGCAATGAGGCGCGAACGCGACACTGAGCTTGGAACGGGCTCCGGGCCGGTCGGCAAAACAAGAAAAACTCCCATTTACATCAATCATTTAGCTGAGCTTTTTCGATCGATGGGAGAGGTCGCAGGGCCGCCGGGAGCATGGTCATTCTCCCGGTCCATCGATGTGACCATGCGAGAACGCTGCCCGGCCGACATCAAGCGTTCGCCTACAGCCATCATTCAAGACTGCCGACTGGCGGTGCGCGCGTGCGGCGCAAAGATGCGCCCGTCATGGCGCGAATTGCACACCTCATTCTGATCGCCAGCTTCTTCGCTGCCGCCCCGGGCGCCGGTGCCATGCCGGCGTCTTCGACGGAATGGCCGGGCATGGCCGCTTTCCCTGCCACCCAGGCGCAGCAGACAAACGATGCACAGGCCGCCCCGAAGCTCGATCGAAGCGGAAAGACGCGGGTGGGCAAGGCTTCTTACTATGCCGCTCGATTCAACGGCAAGAAAATGGCCGACGGCCAGCACATGGATCCCCGCGGCGACAACGCCGCGAGCAAGACATTGCCTCTGGGCACCATCGCCAAGGTGACGAATCGCGAAAACGGCAAGAGCGCGGTGGTGACGATCCAGGACCGGGGCCCCTACGTTCAGGGTCGCATCCTCGACCTGTCGCCGTCGACCGCCCAGAAGATCGGGATCACCGAAACCAAGGGCGTGGCCCCGGTCGAGGTCGCGCCGCTCGCGGTCCCGCAGTCGCAACCGGGTGCCGCTTCGCCTTCTACCCGAAAGCCGGCTGCACATTGATGCGAACGCCGCGGCCACGGGACACGGGACACGGGCCACGGGACACGGGCCACAAAAATAAATCGTGGAGGCCCACTGCTCGTTCGGTGAGCACCGCAATGAGAACCAAGCTGAATGCGGCTCCGGTGAGATGCTCAGTCGGTTATCCACAGAGTCATGCACCGGCCCGGGGGAAAACAGGGCGTTGACTTTCGTATTTTGGTGCAGTGCACAATCTGCTTTTTTCATTGGAAACGGCACGTTCCAGGTGCGCCGACCCAATGCAAGGCTGAACGCCATTTTGGTGCGCCTGCAGTCATCTTTTCCACAAAAGATGCGAGCGGTAACTTACCTGGCCCCGCGCGTCAGGATGAGCGATGCCGATGAGGCGTGTGCGGGCTCTGGTACTGGTTGAACGTGAGACCACTCCAAGAGCTTTCGCATTCGGCGCGCGCGAGTAAAGTGCGATGCAAGGCGAGTTAGGCTCATGAGCAGCACCATCGGCCCAGTCACCCGAGCCCACGAGTGGCTCACCGATCACTTCTCGTTCGTGCAGTACTGGGGTGTACGCAAGACCCCGCTCCATAG
>DASXKG010000168.1:0-1954 GCA_036496965.1 Variovorax sp. | reverse complement strand
GCAGCCCGTCGAAGCGGCGCAGGCGTTCGGTGAGCTTGGCCGCGCCTTCGTCCTCCAGCCCGTCGCTCAGCCACATGACATAGGCGGCCGGATCGACCTGCATCTGGTCGATGGCGGTCACCGCCGCCGCGCGGTCGGTCGGCCAGGGCTTGGGCCGGAAGGCGCGCAGCAGGGTGCGCGCTTCGTCGGGCCGCATGGCGCCTTTCTTCATCGCCGGCGCATCGAGCGGAGCGGGGGCGGTGCCCAGAAGCACGACCGGCCGGTTGGCGCGCTCGGCGCGCTGGATCAGCCGCTCGGCGTGGGCGATGCGTGTCGTCCAGCCCGGCGCCGACGACCAACCGTCGTCGATCACCAGCATCAGCGGCCCCTTGCCCGGCAGGTCGGCCTGCGGATTGAGGAGCGGCCGCGCCACCGCCAGGATCAGCGCGGTGGCCAGCAGCAGGCGCAGCAGCAACAGCCACCACGGCATCTTCATCGGCGTCTGCTCGGTCGGTTCGAGCCCGATCAGCAGCCGGATCGCCGGAAACCGCACCAGCTTGGGCAGCGGCGGGATCATGCGCAGCAGCCAATAGATCAGCGGCAGCGCCAGCAGCAGGGCGAGCATGCCCGGCGCGGCGAAGGCAAAGGCGCCGAGGCTCAACATGCGAACACGCGGCGCGTTCTTCCGGACCGCGAGCCTCCGGCTCGCTCATGGGTCAAGAGCGAGCCGGAGGCTCGCGGTCCGGAAAAGATGATCATGACGCTCACGCCACGGCCAGCCGACGCAGGTCGGCCATGGCGAGGTAGAGCGAGAGCAGGACCGTCTGCGGCGGCTTGTCGGTGCGATGGAGATGGACCGTCCAGTCGGTCGAGCGCGTCAGCCGCTGCAGGCCTTCCTTCTGCGCCGCCAGCCGCGCGCCGTAGGCGGTGCGCACGGCCTCGACCCGGCGGATCGTGTGCTGCCCCTCGGACTCGAGCCCTTCGAACTTCACATGGCCGTCGAACGGCAGGTCTTCCTCGGCGGGATCGAGCACCTGCACGAGATGGCCGCGCACGCCGCCGCTGGCATAGTGGCGGATGACCGCCTCGATCTTGTCCAACGGGTCGAGCCAGTCGGAGATCAGCACGATGGTGCCGTGCGCCGGCAGCGGAACCAGCGGCGGCAGGCTGGGCGGCGTGCGGGTCGTGTTCCGCGACTCCTCCAAAAGGGTCTCGGCAATACGACGGACTGCGACCCGTCCCGACGTTGGCCGCATCCCGCCGCCCAAAACGGCCACGCGCTCGCCGGCGTCGGCCAACAGGCTGGCCAGCGCCAGGGTCAGAAGCTCGCCGCGGACCGCCTTGGTGTCGATGTTGCGCAGCGAGGCGTATTGCATCGAGGGCGAGGCGTCGCGCCACAGCCACACGCTGGCCGCGGCCTCCCATTCGGTCTCGCGCACGAACAGGTGCCGGCTGCGCGCGCTCTGGCGCCAGTCGACCTGGCTGGCGTGGTCGCCGTCGCGATAGGGCCGGTACTGCCAGAACGCATCGCCCTGGCCCACCCGCCGCCTGCCATGCACGCCCTGGATCACAGTCGCAGCCACGCGATCCGCCGCCACCATCAGGGCAGGCAGCGTCCCGGCCAGTTCCAGCGAACGATGAAGGGTTGAGGGAGACGCCATTTACTCTCTCACTGCCTCCCCAGCTTTGCTGGGGAGGTGGCCCGCAGGGCCGGAGGGGTCATGGGCACCCGCGATGATGCCCATGACTCCTCCGTCCGCTGCGCGGACACCTCCCCGCGCTTTGCGCGGGGAGGAATCGAACACGAAGGGGCGAAGCACGCTCTACGCCAATCTTGCGCACATCTGATCGATCACCGTCTCGACCGTGATGCCCTCGGCGCGGGCCGAGAAGTTCACCGCCATGCGATGGCGCAGGATCGGTCCGGCCAGTGCCACGACGTCGTCGACCGACGGCGCCAGCCGGCCCTGGATGA
>DASXKG010000167.1:0-2449 GCA_036496965.1 Variovorax sp. | reverse complement strand
ACCAGCCCTGAAGGCAAGAAGCGCCACGTGGCGGCTGCATTCCCCAGCGCCTGCGGCAAGACCAATTTCGCGATGCTCATTCCGCCGGCCGGTTTCGGAGGCTGGAAGGTCACGACCATCGGCGACGACATCGCCTGGATCAAGCCCGGTGCCGACGGCAAGCTGAATGCGATCAATCCTGAGGCCGGCTACTTCGGCGTGGCGCCCGGCACCAACCTGCAGACCAACCCGAACTGCATGGCCAGCCTGGGCCGCGACGTGATCTTCACCAACGTCGCGCTGACCGACGACGGCGACGTCTGGTGGGAAGGCATGGGCGAAGCCCCCGCGCACGCGATCGACTGGCAGGGCAAGGACTGGACGCCCGCCATCGCCCGCGAGACCGGCGCCAAGGCAGCCCACCCGAATGCACGCTTCACGGTGGCCGCGCTCAACAACCCCGCGCTCGACGACGCCTGGGACGACCCGAAGGGCGTCGCAATCGACGCCTTCATCTTCGGCGGCCGCCGTTCCACCACGGTGCCGCTGGTGACCGAAGCCCGGGACTGGGTCGAAGGCGTCTACATGGCGGCGACCATGGGTTCCGAGACCACCGCCGCGGCCGCCGGCCAGCAAGGCGTGGTGCGGCGCGATCCGTTCGCGATGCTGCCCTTCGCCGGCTACAACATGAGCGATTATTTCCAGCACTGGCTCGACCTGGGCAAGAAGCTCGAAGCCGGCGGCGCCAGGCTGCCCAAGATCTACACCACCAACTGGTTCCGCAAGGGCGAGGACGGCAAATTCGTCTGGCCGGGCTATGGCGAGAACATGCGCGTGCTCAAGTGGATGATCGACCGGATCGAAAGCAAGGCCGAGGGCGCCGAGCATGTCTTCGGCGTCAGCCCGCGCTACCAGGATCTCAACTGGACGGGGCTGGATTTCAGCACCCGGCAGTTCGACACCGTCACCAGCATCGACAAGGCCGCCTGGCTGGCCGAGCTGAAGCTGCATGCGGAACTGTTCGAGCAGCTGGCGCACCACTTGCCGAAGGAATTGCCGGCGACCAAGGCCGCCATCGAGGAGCGCCTCACGGCTTGAAGGGGGCGCCGGGGCTTGCCCCGGGCCACGGCAGCAAAAAAAGCCGCCCCGAGGGGCGGCTTTTTCGTGGGTCCCGGACGCGCAGCGTCAGGCGCTCTGCGTTTCCGCCTGGCGGTGCGTGGCAATGGCGGTCATTTCGCTCATCACGCGCGGGTCGTGGCGCGCGGAAGCCATGAACTTCTGGTCGGCGCGGGCTTCGGCGCGACGGCGGGCGCCCTCGCGCACCGAGGCCAGGGCGCGCAGCGCCAATGCGCGCGCTGTGCCGGCGCACAGGGCCAGCCCGACGAAGGCCACGGCCCAGAGCGCGATCCAGGCGACGAGCAGGCCGCCCTCGGCCGTGGTCGACATGACGCGGTCGGCGACCACCAGCATCGAGGCGATGATGGCCGACAGGAGCAAGACCGCGAGGCCGCGTGCGCTGTCGAGGCGGCGTCGGGCAGCAACGAGGCGGCCGATGAAGTTCTCGGCGCGAACGATGCCGCGATGGATTGCAGGTGATTCGACGTGGATGAAGCTGGACATGAGGCGCTCCAAGTAAAAGCAGACAGGGCGATGGCGCAAGTCTTGGCTCGATCATAGGGATTTCCCTAGTGTTACGCCACTTAATCCTGCTGATGTTTATCATTCACGAGATTTATGGATGTCAATTTCCGCACGCTGGATCTCAATCTGCTTCGCGTCTTCGACGAAGTGATGGCAGAGCGCAACCTGACGCGTGCCGCACGCAACCTCTCGATCACCCAGCCGGCGGTGAGCAACGCCTTGCGGCGCCTGCGCGAAGTCCTGGGCGACGAACTGGTGCGCCGCGCCGGTGCCGGGGTCGAGCCGACCGCCCGGGCGCTGGCGCTCTGGCCGACCGTGCGCGACGCGTTGCGGCAGCTCCAGCACACCCTGGCGCCCGGCGAGTTCGATGCCGCCGTGGCCGACAGGACCTTTCTGCTGGCCATGGCCGACGCCACGGCCGCGGAACTGCTGCCCGGGCTGGTGGAGATCGTCGAGCAAGAGGCCCGCGCCGTGTCGCTGCGAGTGATTCCGCTGACCACGCGCGACCCGCGGCCGATGCTCGAGAACGAGGCTGTCGACGTGGCCGTCGGCTACTTCCCGGGGGTGGTCGCGGCCCTGGCCGCCCGCGAGCACTCCGGCGTCGGCTTGCCCTTCGAGACGCAGCGGCTCTATGCGGGCCAGTACGTGTGCGTGATGCGCCGCGACCATCCGCTCGCCCAGACGCCGCTCACCCTCGACAGCTTCTGCGCCGCCCGGCACCTGATGGTGAGCTTCTCCGGGCGGCCCTTCGGTTTCATCGACCAGACGCTGGGCGCGCTGGGACGCGAGCGGCGCATCGTGGCCACGGTGAATCAGTTCTTCACCGCCG
>DASXKG010000166.1:0-7100 GCA_036496965.1 Variovorax sp. | reverse complement strand
TCAAACGCCCACGCTTATCGGCTGTATATTTTTAACGAACCCCGCACAGCAATTCTCTTTGCTCTGCGCTTAGCTTCACTGCGATCAGCGAAGCCTTCAATTATCACACGGTTTTGAAGTCAACCGGCAAACTCGAAGAAGATTTTTTTATTCGTCTTATCTTCTTCTTCTTCTTCCCTACCTACCGCCTCAGCAGCCTGGCTGCTTTAAGCGGAGCCCTCGATTATGACACAGATTTTGAGGGCTGGTCAAGCCTCGCGGGCCTTGCTTGTCTCTCTGCTCCTTGGACTGCCCGCCCCTTGGCGTCATCAGTCGAGCCCATGAGTCTATGCCAGTTTGCCGGGTTCTACTGACGCGCCGTCCGGATGTTCGCCGGGAGCGCCTGCGGCCAACTGGTGCGAAAGGGATTGATGTCGAGGCCGCCGCGGCGGGTGTAGCGCGCGTACACGGCCAACTGCGTCGGCCGGCAGCGCCGCCAGATGTCCATGAAGATTCGCTCCGCGCAGGGTTCATGGAATTCGTTGTGGTTGCGAAAGCTCACGATGTAGGCCAGCAGCCCCGCCTGGTCGATCGGGGGGCCGTTGTAGCGGATCTGCACGCCGCCCCAGTCGGGCTGGCCCGTCACCAGGCAGTTGCTCTTGAGCAGGCGGCTGGTCAGGGTTTCCGTCACCGGCGCCTGCGTGGTGTCGGCGCTGAGCAACTCGGGGGCCGGCTGGTAGCGCGTGCATTCGATATCCAGGCGGTCGAGGTCGAGACCGTCGAGTTCATGCACCGGCTCGCGGTCGAAGGCGTCGGGCCCGACGAGCTTGACGCCGATGCTGCCGCTGCGCTCGCTGCCGCGCCACACGGCCTCGGCGAGGTCGGCGCGCAGGCGCTCTCGCACTGCATCGGCATTGGCGAACACGCTGCTGTTGAAGCTGTTGAGGTAGAGCTTGAAGGACTTGCTCTCGATGATGTTGGCCGTCTCGCAGGGGATGGTGAAATGCGCGATGGCCAACTGCGGCTTGCCGCGGGCATTGAGCCAGCTGAGCTCGAACGCGGTCCAGAGATCGGCGCCGAAGAAGGGCAAGGTGCCGTCCGCGATGCCCATGGCTTCGCGCTGCGCCGCGCGCGCGATCGGGAACAGCAGGCCGGCATCGTAGTGATCGACATAGGCCGACGCACGCCCCAATGGCGACTGTTCAGGCGTGTTGGACAGGTTCATGGCGTCGCCCCGTGGGATTGCAGGAAGGGGACGATCTGCTGCAGCAGGAGCTTCACCACCTGCGGCGGCAGGTCGTGGCCCATGCCGGGAATGGCGACGAAGCGCGCGCCGGCGATGCGCCGCGCGGTGTCCTGCCCGCAGGCAATGGGCACCAGCGGATCGGCCTCGCCGTGCAGCACCAGCGTGGGCGCGCTGATCCGCGACAGCATCCTGGCGCGATCGCGGTCCGCGCCGATGGCGAGCATCTGCCGAACCACGCCGGCCGGGTTGTAGGCACGCCGCATGGCGCGCAGGAGGCGATCGGAGACGGCCTGGTCGTCCTGCGGATAGGCCGGGCTCGCGATCAGCCTGGCGAATCCCAGCCCGTAGGCGACCAGGGTGGCCTCGCTGCGGTCGGCCGGCCGGCGGATCAAGGCAGCCGTCACGTCCCGGCGCGGCCCCGGCAGGTCGGGGGCGCCGCTCGAACTCATGATGCTCACCAGGCTGGCCGTGCGCTTCGGTTCGGTGGCCGCCAGCCGCTGCGCGATCATCCCGCCCATGGATGCGCCGATCACGTGCGCCCGCTCGATGCCGAGCGCATCGAGCACGCCGAGTGCGTCAGCCGCCATGTCCTGCAGGCTGTAGGCGGAGCGCACGGGCAGGCCGATGCGCTGGCGGATGCTCTGCCAGAGGAGGTTGCTGGTGCCGGCCTGCTCGAAGCCCTGGCTCAGGCCGATGTCGCGGTTGTCATGGCGCACCACGCGATAGCCGGCGTCGATCAGCGCGCGCACGAAATCGTCGGGCCAGCCGATGAGCTGCATGCCCAGCCCCATGATCAGGAAGGCCACCGGCCGCCCCTCTCCTCCACTGTCCTCGACCTCGATCTGGATGCCGTTGGCTTTGATTTTCATGCGCGGAGTTTCAGACAAATTCGCGTTCACGCAGCCATTTCGTGGCCACCCACTTCTCGCCGGCGAGCACCGGCGCGCCCCCGTGCAGGGTGCGGGTCGACGGATCGGGCCGGTCGTAGCTGAAGAAGACGCCGGTGCCGCGCTGCGGCGCCACGTCGAGCCCGACGTCGGGGAAGATGGTGGCGCCGCCCTGTCCGGGCTCCTGCAGGTACATCAGCAGCGTCGCGACGCGCTGGCCGCCGCGCCGCAGGATGGTCGGCGTGCCGGGCTCGCCGGGATCGAAGTAGTCGTAATGCGGCCGGTACTGGGCCCCGGGCGCGTAGCGCAGCACCTGCAGGCCCTCGCCGAACTCGAGCGGCCACTGCAGCAGCCGGGCGATGCGCTGCTCGATGCGCGCGACGATCGGCGTCTCGCCGCGCTCGAAGAACATGCCGTCGCTGGTGCGGTCCACGTTGAGCGCCTCGCCACCGGTCTGGGTTTCCACCGTCAGCGAGCGCGCCAGGCGCACGCGCGCCGCGGCGATCAGGGCCTCGCATTCCTCCACCGAGACCAGATCGCCGAACACGATCACGCGCGGATGGCGCATCGTCTGCAGCACCTGCACGCGCCGGTCGCCGGCGTCGATGTAGAGCGGCGCATCCGTGAGATCGGGGCCCGGCATGCGCTCCGGCGCAGCGGCCGGGCCAGCCGCGATCGGCGCCACGCCGGCAGCCTGCAGTTCGATGCCGGTCAGCACCGCGTCGGCCGCATCGTCATGCCAGCCGGCCGCCCGCATCGAGGCGCGCAAACTGGGCACGGAATGGCCTGCGGCAAGCTGGGCAGCGACCCATTCGCGCAATTCCGGGCTGATCGCCTGACTGGTGTTCATTGCTGCCCCCGACGAAAGACCAGCCGGTCCGGCTTGGACGCCGCGGCGTCGAAACTATAGCCTTCGAGGTCGAATCGCTCGAGCACCCGGGGCGTGGCGGCCTTGTGCAGCACGGCCCAACGCGCCATCAGGCCCCGGGCCCGCTTGGCGAAGAAGCTGATGACCTTGTAGCGTCCGGCATCGGCCCTCCACTCCTCGAACACGCACTCGATCACACGCGCCCTGAGGGCCGAAGTGTCGACCGAGCGGAAATACTCCTGCGAGGCCAGGTTGATCACCACCGGCGTTCGGTCGGCCGCCAGGCGCTCGTTCAGGTAGGCGGCAATCCGCGCGCCCCAGAAAGCGTAGAGATCCTTGCCGAGCGGATTGGCGAGCGCGGTGCCCATCTCCAGCCGGTAGGGCTGCAGCAGGTCGAGTGGCCGCAGCACCCCGTAGAGCCCGCTGAGAATGCACAGATGCTCCTGGGCCCAGGCCAGTCGGGCCCGGGTCAGTGTCTTGGCGTCGAGGCCGCCGTAGACATCGCCGTCGAAAGCCAGCGCGGCCTGTTTCGCGTTGCCCGCAGTCCCCCTGGATGCCCAGGCCGCATAGCGGGCCACGTTGAGGGCAGAAAGCTTGTCCGACAGTTGCATGAGCTCGCCGACCTGCTGGGGCGACTTCTGGCGCAGGATCCGGATCAGTTCGGCCGCCGGGCTCTTCGGCCCCTCGAAGCGGGGCTGGGTGGCCGGCAGCGTGGCCGGAACGGGCGTGTCGTAGTCGAGGGCTTTGGCGGGCGAGAGCAGGAACAACATCGCCGAATTATCGGTCGCGAGAGCACCGGGCCCTGCGACTCGAGCGCGGCCATGGCGACGCCGGACGGCGTCGAATAAAATCTTTGGACCTTCACACCCCACAAGCGGCATCCTGCGGGATGCCGCTCGTCTTTGCAACGCCATGAGCGACTCCCTGCCCCAACCAGGCCTCGACAGCCTGTCCAAGTCCTTCGAACCGGTGCCCATCGAGGCGCACTGGGGCCCCGAGTGGGAGCGGCGCGGCTATTCGGTCGCGGGCTTCCGCGGCACGCGCGAGGCCAGGCAGGACGCTGCCTCGTTCGCCATCCAGCTCCCGCCGCCGAACGTGACGGGCACGCTGCACATGGGCCATGCCTTCAACCAGACCATCATGGACAGCCTGGCGCGCTACCACCGGATGGCGGGCGACAACACGCTGTGGCTGCCGGGCACCGACCACGCTGGCATCGCCACGCAGATCGTGGTGGAGCGCCAGTTGCAGGAGCAAAAGACCAGCCGCCACGAACTCGGCCGCAAGAACTTCGTCGCCCGGGTCTGGGAATGGAAGCAGAAGTCCGGCAACACGATCACCGAGCAGATGCGCCGCATGGGCGACTCGGTGGACTGGAGCCGGGAGTATTTCACGATGGACGAGGACCTGTCGAAGGTCGTCACGCAGACCTTCGTGCAGCTCTATGAAGAAGGCCTGATCTACCGCGGCAAGCGGCTGATCAACTGGGACCCGGTGCTGAAGACGGCGGTGAGCGACCTCGAGGTCGAAAGCGAAGAGGAAGAAGGTTTCCTCTGGCACATCGCCTATCCGCTGGCGGATGGCTCCGGCGCGCTGACGGTCGCCACCACGCGGCCGGAAACCATGCTGGGCGACACCGCCGTGATGGTCCATCCAGAGGACGAGCGCTACCAGCACCTGATCGGCCACCAGGTGAAGCTGCCGCTGGTCGACCGACTGATCCCGGTGATTGCCGACGACTATGTCGACCGCGAATTCGGCACCGGCGTGGTCAAGGTCACGCCGGCACACGACCCGAACGACTATGCCGTGGGCCTGCGGCACGGCCTGCCGAGCATCGGCGTGCTGACGCTCGACGCCGCGATCAACGACAACGCGCCGGAAAAGTACCGCGGCCTCGACCGCTTCGTCGCCCGCAAAGCGGTGGTGGCCGATCTCGAAGCGCTGGGCCTGCTGGTCGAGACCCGCAAGCACAAGTTGATGGTGCCGCGCTGCGCCCGCACGGGTGCCGTGGTCGAGCCGATGCTCACCGACCAGTGGTTCGTGGCCATGACCAAGCCGGACGCCAAGGGCCAGTCGATCGCACAGAAGGCCATCGAGGCAGTGCGTTCGGGCGAAGTGAGCTTCGTGCCCGAGAACTGGGTCAATACCTACAACCACTGGATGGAGAACATCCAGGACTGGACCATCTCGCGCCAGCTCTGGTGGGGCCACCAGATCCCCGCCTGGTACGACCCCGAGGGCAATGTCTACGTGGCGCGCAGCGAAGCCGAGGCGCAGGCCCAGGCGCCCGGCAAGACCCTGGTGCGCGACGAGGACGTGCTCGACACCTGGTATTCGTCGGCGCTGATTCCCTTCTCCTCGCTGGGCTGGCCCGAGAAGACCCGTGACCTGGACCTCTACCTGCCCTCGACCGTGCTGGTCACGGGCTACGACATCATCTTCTTCTGGGTGGCCCGGATGATCATGATGACCAAGCATTTCACGGGTCAGGTGCCATTCAGGCATGTCTACATCCACGGGCTGGTGCGCGATTCGCACGGCCAGAAGATGAGCAAGTCCGAAGGCAACGTGCTCGACCCGGTCGACCTGATCGATGGCATCGCGCTGCCCGAGCTGCTCGACAAGCGCACACAGGGCCTGCGCAAGCCGGAAACGGCCCCCGCCGTGCGCAAGAACACCCAGAAGGAGTTTCCCGACGGCATTCCCGCCTTCGGCGCCGACGCGCTGCGCTTCACCTTTGCCTCGCTGGCCTCGCTCGGTCGGAGCATCAACTTCGACCCCAAGCGCTGCGAGGGCTATCGCAACTTCTGCAACAAGCTGTGGAACGCGACCCGTTTCGTGCTGATGAACTGCGAAGGCCAGGACTGCGGGCTGCGCGAGCACACCAAGGAGGAATGCGCCGTCGGCGGCCCGGCGCACGGCTATCTGGCGTTCAGCCAGGCCGATCGCTGGATCAGCTCGCAGCTGCAGCGCGTCGAGGCCGAGGTCACCAGGGGCTTCGAGGCCTTGCGGCTCGACAACGTGGCCAGCGCCATCTACCAGTTCGCCTGGGACGAGTTCTGCGACTGGTACCTGGAGATCGCCAAGGTGCAGATCCAGCAGGGCGACGCTGCGCAGCAGCGCGCCACCCGCCGCACGCTGATCCGCACGCTCGAGACCTTGCTGCGTCTCGCGCATCCGGTGATTCCATTCATCACCGAGGAACTCTGGCAGAAGGTGGCGCCGGTGGCCGGCCGGGGGGGCGAGTCGGTGATGATCGCCGCCTATCCGAAGAGCCAGCCCGAGAAGATCGACCCCCAGGCCGAGGCCCATGTGGCACGGCTCAAGTCGCTGGTCGACGCCTGCCGCACGCTGCGCGGCGAAATGAACGTCTCGCCGGCCACGCGCCTGCCGCTCTATGCGGTGGCCGACGATGCCGCCGGCAGCGCCTTCCTGCGCGATGCGGCGCCCGTGCTGCAGGCGCTCGCCAAGCTGAAGGAAGTGAAGGTCTTCGACGCCGAGGCGGCCTGGTCCGCGGCGGCCGAGGCGGCGCCGGTGGCGGTGGTCGGCAACCTGCGCATCTGCCTGCACATGGAAATCGACAAGGCTGCGGAAAAGGTCCGCATCGGCAAGGAGCTGGCGCGCGTCGAGGGCGAAATCGCCAAGGTCGACGCCAAGCTCGGCAACGCGGCGTTCGTTGCCAAGGCGCCGGCCGCCGTCATCGAACAGGAGCGCAAGCGACTTGCGGACTTCAGCGCCACTGTCGAGCGTCTGCGCGACCAGCTAGTGCGCCTTGGCTGACATACGCCTCCTGTTCGCGGCGACTAGTATGTCGCACCCCACTCACTGATCCGACGAAAAGCCCATGTCCACTTCTCCGACGCGAATTCGCAAGGCCGTCTTCCCGGTTGCAGGCTTTGGCACCCGTTTCCTGCCGGCGACCAAGGCCCAGCCCAAGGAAATGCTCCCGGTGGTGGACAAGCCCCTGATCCAGTACGCGGTGGAAGAGGCGTACGCGGCCGGCATTCGCGACATGATCTTCGTCACCGGGCGCAACAAGCGGGCCATCGAGGACCACTACGACACGGCCTACGAACTCGAAAGCCAGCTCGAAGCCAGCGGCAAGGCCGCGCTGCTC
>DASXKG010000165.1:0-2069 GCA_036496965.1 Variovorax sp. | reverse complement strand
GCTGCTCCTTGTAGCTGAGCTTCTTGCGCGTCGTGCCGCGCGCGCTGGTGGCGTCGGCCGCAGCGGCCGTCACCGGTGCCGTGGCCGGCGCGGCGGGCGATGCCGCGCTGCGCAGCGCAGCGATCTCGCGCGCGCGCTTCGACTGGATCAGCCAGTCCTGCACGCTGCCTTCGTATTCGCGCCAGAGCCCGTCGCCCTCGAAGGCGATGGTGCTGGTCACCACGTTGTCGAGGAAGGTGCGGTCGTGGCTCACCAGGAACACCGTGCCGTCGTAGTTCTGCAGCAGGTCCTCGAGCAGTTCCAGCGTGTCGATGTCGAGGTCGTTGGTCGGCTCGTCGAGGACCAGCACGTTGGCCGGCCGCGCGAACAGCCGCGCCAGCAGCAGCCGGTTGCGCTCGCCGCCGCTGAGCGAACGCACCGGCGAATGGGCGCGCGCCGGCGAGAACAGGAAGTCCGCCAGGTAGCTCTTGACGTGCTTGCGCTGATTGCCGATCTCGATCCACTCGCTGCCGGGACTGATGAAGTCTTCCAGCGTGGCGTCGAGATCGAGCGCGTTGCGCATCTGGTCGAAGTAGGCCGCCTGCAGGTTGGCGCCGCGACGGATCTTGCCGCTGTCCGGCTCCAGCTCGCCGAGGATCAGCTTGAGCAGCGTGGTCTTGCCGGCGCCGTTCGGGCCGATCAGTCCCACCTTGTCGCCGCGCAGGATGGTGCCGGTGAAATCGCGGATCACCGCCTTCTCGCCGAAGGACTTCGAGGCCTCGGTGAGCTCCGCCACGATCTTCCCGCTGGCCTGGCCCGAGGCCACGTCCATGTTCACGCTGCCGAGCACCTCGCGGCGCGCCGTGCGCCTGGCGCGCATCGCCTCCAGCCGCGCGATGCGGCTCTGGCTGCGCGTCCGCCGTGCTTCCACGCCCTTGCGGATCCAGATCTCCTCCTGGGCCAGCAGCTTGTCGGCCTTGGCGTTGATCACCGCCTCCTGCGCGAGCTGCTCTTCCTTTTGCAGCAGGTACTGCTCGAAATTGCCCGGGTAGGAGCCGAGCTTGCCGCGGTCGAGCTCGACGATGCGCGTCGCCACCCGATTCAGGAAGCTGCGGTCGTGGGTGATGGTCACCACGCTGCCCTTGAAGTCGATCAGCAACTGCTCCAGCCATTCGATCGAGTCGAGGTCCAGGTGGTTGGTCGGCTCGTCCAGCAGCAGCACGTCGGGCGCGGCCACCAGGGCCTGGGCCAGCGCCACGCGCTTGCGTGTGCCGCCGGAAAGCGACCCCACCAGCGCGCTTCCATCCAGATGCAGCCGGTGCAGCGTCTCATCGACGCGCTGCTCCCAGTTCCAGGCGTCGAACGCCTCGATCTGCGACTGCAGCGCGTCCAGGTCCAGCCCCGGCGCGCCCGACAGATATTGCTCGCGCAGCGCGATCACGTTCGCCAGCCCGGCACTGGCGGAGGTGAACACGTCGGCAGCCAGGTCCAGCACCGGTTCCTGTGCCACATAGGTGACCCGCAGGTTCTGCTGCAGCTGCAATGTGCCGTCGTCGGCCTTCTCCAGTCCGGCGAGGATCTTGAGCAGCGAGGACTTGCCGGCACCGTTGCGCCCGATCAGGCCGATGCGCTCGGATTCGATGAGGGAGAAGTCCGCGTGGTCGAGCAGCGGGACGTGACCGAACGCCAGCTGGGCGTCGAGGAGTGTGATGAGTGCCATGTGTCTCGATTATCGGAGCCCCGCGCCGGCGAGGCGGCAAAACTGGCATATACTCATGGGCTCGACTGATGACGCCAAGGGGCGGGCAGTCGAAGGAGCAGAGAGACAAGCAAGGCCCGCGAGGCTTGACCAGCCCTCAAAATCTGTGTCATAATCGAGGGCTCCGCTTAAAGCAGCCAGGCTGCTGAGGCGGTAGGTAGGGAAGAAGAAGTTAAGACGAATAAAAAAACTTCTTCGAGTTTGCCGGTTGACTTCAAAACCGTGTGATAATTGAAGGCTTCGCTGATCGCAGTGAAGCTAAGCGCAGAGCAAAGAGAATTGCTGTGCGGGGTTCGTTAAAAATATACAGCCGATAAGCGTGGGCGTTTGA
>DASXKG010000164.1:0-10376 GCA_036496965.1 Variovorax sp. | reverse complement strand
CTGCCACCAGGGGCCGCGATCGAGGGCATCGGCGGGCGCGGCCGGGAACCACTGCGCGCCGGCCTGCGGTGCCTCCTTGAAGGCCACGGGTTCAGGCGCGCTCGGGCGCTGGTAGTCGGGACCGACGGCACAGGCGCCGAGGCAGAGGGCGGCGCCGAGCACCAGGCCCGATTGGATGGACTTGACAGCCAGGGGATTCATTGCGGTTCGGGTTTGGGCAGCAGGGCCGGGCCGCCGGGGCCGCCGGCGGCGGCGTCCACGTGGCTCAGGTGGCGCTCGCTCGGGCTGCGGCGGCGCAGCTTGTCGAGCAGCAGATAGACCACCGGCGTGGTGAACAGGGTCAGCAACTGGCTGGCGATCAGGCCGCCGACGATCGCCACGCCGAGCGGCCGGCGCAGCTCGGCGCCCTCGCCGAAGCCGATCGCCAGCGGCAAGGCGCCGAGCGCGGCGGCCAGCGTGGTCATCAGGATCGGGCGGAAGCGCAGCAGGCAGGCCTCGCGCACCGCCGCGAGCGGACTCAGGCCGCGTCCGCGCTCGGCTTCGAGCGCGAAGTCGATGATCAGGATCGCGTTCTTCTTGACGATGCCGATCAAGAGGAACACGCCGATCAGGGCAATGATCGAGAACTCCATCTTGAACATCAGGAGCGCCAGCACCGCACCGACGCCGGCCGACGGCAAGGTCGACAGCACCGTGATCGGATGCACCAGGCTCTCGTACAGGATGCCCAGCACGATGTAGATCACCACCAGGGCGGCGATGATCAGCATCGCCTGCTGCCCCTGCGACTGCTGAGCGCTCAGGGCCGTGCCGGCAAAGGCACCCCGCACGTTGATCGGCATGCCGATGTTGGCCTCGGCCTGGCTGATGTCCGCGCGCGCCTGTTGGAGCGTGGCCCCTTCGGCGAGATTGAAGGAAATGGTGGTCGCCAGTTCGCCATCCTGGTGACTCACCGAACTGGCCACGGCGCCCTCGATGAAATTCGCCACTGCATCCAGCGGCACCTGGTGGGTCACGGTGTTGCTCAGCACGTTGCCCGAGGAGGCGCTGCGCGACGCGGGATTGGCGGACACCGGGATGGCTGTCGAGGAGGACGACGTGGATGACGTAGACGACGCGGACGAAGAGGACGAAGAGGACGACGATGACGTCGTGGCGCCGGCGCGGCTGACCGTCGTGGACGAACTCGAAGGCGGGGCTGCCTCGATCGTCACCGCCTGCCCGCCGCTGATCACCGTCCTGGTGGTCGGCACGTACACGTCGCCCAGCGCATTCGGACTGCGGATGAAGGGCGGCGCCCATTCCATCACCACGTGGTACTGGTTCAGCTCGGTGTAGATGGTCGCCACCTGGCGCTGGCCGAAGGCGTTGTACAGCGCGTTGTCGACCGCGGTCGAATTCAGCCCCAGCCGCAGGGCTTCGTCGCTGTTCACCTGCACCATGGTCTGCACGCCGTTCTCGGCCTGGTCGGTGTCGACGTCGGTCAGCGCAGGGAAGCGCTTGAGCTCGTCGGACAGGCGCGTGGCCCAGGTGCGCAGGTCGGCCACGTTGTCGCTCTTGAGCGTGTACTGGTAGGTCGAGTTGCTGGATCGGCCGCCCGAGCGCACGTCCTGCACCGGATTCAGGAACACCTGCAGACCGACCACCCGGGCCAGCTGCGGACGCAGCCGCGCGATCACGCTCAGGCCGGTGTCCTTGCGCTCGGAGACCGGCTTCAGGTTGGCGAACAGGAAGCCGCCCCCGGCCCGTGAACCGCCGGCAAAGCCGATCACGGTGGCCACCGCCGGGTCGGCGTGGATGATGTCGATCACCTGCTTGAGCTTGTCGTTCATTTCGGTCGACGAAATGCTTTGGTCGGCGCGCAGGCCGCCAACGAACTGGCCGCTGTCCTGCTGCGGGAAGAAACCCTTGGGCGCCGCGCTGAACAAATACACGTTCAGCCCGACCACGGCCACCAGCATCAGCATCACCAGCCCCTTGTTGGCCAGCGCCCAATCGAGGCCGTGCTCGTAGCGCAGCAGGATCCAGTCATAGCAACGCTCGGCCATGCGAGCCAGGCGGCCGGGCGGCTTGGCGTTGGCATGTTCGCCGCCCGGCTTCAGCAGCCAGGCGCACATCATCGGCGTGGTGGTCAGCGAAATCACCAGCGAGATCAGCACCGCGGCCGACAGGGTCACCGCAAATTCCCGGAACAGGCGTCCCACCTGCCCGCCCATGAACAAGAGCGGAATGAACACCGCCACCAGCGAGATGCTGATCGACAGCACGGTGAAGCCGACCTCCTTGGCACCCAGCAGGGCAGCCTGCATGCGGGTCATGCCGGCCTCGATGTGGCGGCTGGTGTTCTCCAGCACCACGATCGCATCGTCCACCACGAAGCCCGTGGCCACCGTGAGCGCCATCAGGCTCAGGTTGTTCAGGCTGAAGCCCAGCAGGTACATCACGCCGAAGGTGCCGAGCAAGGCGGTCACCGTCGCCGCCGCCGGCACGACGGTGGCGCGCACGCTGCGCAGGAAGGCGCTGACCACCAGCACCACCAGGATCACCGACACGATCAGCGTGAGCTCGACCTCGCGCAGCGAGGCGCGGATCGAGTTGGTGCTGTCGGAGGCCACATCCAGCGTCACGTCGGGCGGCAATTGGGCGCGCAGTTCGGGCAGCAGCGCGCGCACCGCGTCGACCGTCTCGATCACGTTGGCCGCCGGCTGGCGCGTGATCAGCACCACGATCGCCCGTTCGCCGTTGAACAACCCCATCGTGCGCGTGTCTTCCACGCCGTCGATCACGTTGGCGACGTCCGACAGGTGCACCGCCGCGCCATTGCGCCAGGCGATCACCATCGGCGCATAGTCGCTGGCGCGCAGGGCCGGGGTCTGGGTGTAGATCTCCAGGCGGCGGCCCTCGTCCATCACCGCGCCCTTCGGCCGGTTGGCATTGGCGGCCTGGATCGCGGCGCGCACGTCGTCGGTGCTGATGCCGTAGCTGTTCAGCGCAAAAGGCAGCAGCTCGATGCGCACCGCGGGCAAGGTCGCGCCGCCGATCTCGACGTCGCCCACGCCCTTGACCTGCGACATGCGCTGGCTGACGATGTTCGACACCGCGTCGTACAACTGCCCCGGCGTCTTGGTCTTCGAGGTGAGCGCCAGGATGATCACCGGCGACGAGGCCGGATTGGCCTTGCGGTAGGTCGGATTGCTGCGCAGGGTGGCCGGCAGGTCGATCCGGGCGGCGTTGATCGCCGCCTGCACCTCGCGCGCGGCGCCGTCGATGTCGCGGCTGAGGTCGAATTGCAGCACCACCCGGGTCTGTCCGATGTTGCTGGTCGAGGTCACCTCGTTGACGCCGGCGATGGTGCCGAGCCGGCGCTCGAGCGGCGTCGCCACGCTGGTGGCCATGGTTTCCGGGCTGGCACCCGGGATGTTGGCCGTGACCGAGATGACGGGGTAGTCGACCTGCGGCAGCGGCGAGACCGGCAGCAGGAAGAAGCCCCCGATGCCGGCCAGGGCCACGCCCACGGTGAGCAGCACCGTGCCGATCGGCCGCCTGACGAAAGGCCGCGACAGGTTCATGCCGTGGCCTCCGGGCCGGCCTCTTCGGCGCCCAGCTCGCGCTGGCGCTCCAGCTGGCGCTGGCGCTGGCGCTCGCCGCCGCCCAGTCGGTCGAAGGCCAGGTAGATGACCGGCGTGGTGAACAGCGTGAGCAGCTGGCTCACGATCAGGCCGCCGAAGATCGCCAGGCCGAGCGGGCGCCGCAGTTCAGCGCCATCGCCCCAGCTGAGCATCAGCGGGACCGCGGCGAACAGGGCGGCCAGGGTGGTCATCAGGATCGGGCGGAAGCGCAGCATCGCCGCCTGGTGGATCGCCTCGCGCGCCGGCTTGCCTTCCTTGCGCTCGGCGTCGATGGCGAAGTCGATCATCATGATGGCGTTCTTCTTGACGATGCCGATCAACAGGATGATGCCGATGATCCCGATCACGCCCAGGTCGTTGCCGGTGATCATCAGCGCCAGCAGCGCGCCCACGCCGGCCGAGGGCAGGGTCGACAGGATGGTCAGCGGATGCACGTAGCTCTCGTAGAGCACGCCCAGCACGATGTAGACGCAGACCACCGCGGCCAGGATCAGCCAGAGCTGGTTCGACAGCGAGTTCTCGTAGGCACCGGAGGCGCCGAGGAAGGTCATCGTCAGGCTGCTCGGCAGCTGGATGTCCCGCGCGGCCTGGCGGATCGCCTCCACCGCCGTGCCGAGCGACACGCCGGGCGCGGTGTCGAAGTTCAGGGTGCTGGCCGGATACTGGGCCACGTGCGTGATCTGCAGCGGCGCCTGCCGCTCGGTGATGCTGGCGAAGGCCGACAGCGGCGTGGCGGTACCCGAGCCCGCGATCAGGTTCAGCTGGCCCAGGGTCTGCGGACTGTTGACGATGCCCGGCATCGACTCCAGGATCACCCGGTACTGGTTGGTCTCGGTGAAGATGGTCGAGACGATGCGCTGGCCGAAGGCGCTGTAGAGCGCGTCGTCCACCGAGCTGGCGGTGATCGACAGCCGCGCCGCGGTGTCGCGGTTCACGTCCACGTAGGCGGCCAGGCCCTGCGCGCCGGCATCGCTGCTCACGTTGCGCACCTGCGGGGCGCTCTGCAGGCGCTGCACCAGCCGGGTCATCCACTGCGTGACCGCGGCGCTTTCCACGCCTTCGAGCGACACGCGGTATTGGGTCGGGCCGGTCTCGGCATCGATGGTCAGGTCCTGCGTCGGCTGCAGGAACACCGTCACGCCGGGCACCTGGTGCACGCGGTCGCGCAGCCGGTCCATGATGGCTTGCTGGTTGCCGTGGCCGGGCTTGAGGTTGACCAGCATGCTGCCGGTGTGCAGCATCATGTTGTTGGCCGCATCCACGCCGACGAAGGAACTCAGGGTCTGCACGTCCGGGTCCTGCAGGATCGCCCGTGCCGCCTGCAGCTGCAGATCCGTCATGCGATCGAAGGACACGTCCTGCGCGGCCTGGATGCGCACCTGCAGCTGGCCGGTGTCCTGGGTCGGGAACAGGCCCTTCGGAATCGTGAGGTAGAGCACCACGGTCAGCGCCAGCGTGAGCAGCGCCACCAGCAGCGTGATCGTCTGGTGCGAGATCACCCAGTTCAGCGAACGGTCGTAGCGCAGCATCACGCCGTCGAAGAAGCGCTGGGCCTGCGCGCCCAGGCCGCGCCGGTCTGCCTTGGCCGCCTCGTGGCGCAGCCAGCGCGCCGACATCATCGGCACCAGCGTCAGCGAGACCACCGCCGAGATCAGGATGGTGATCGCCAGCGACACCGCGAACTCGCGGAACAGGCGGCCCACCACGTCCCCCATGAACAGCAGCGGGATCAGCACCGCGATCAGCGACACGGTCAGCGAAATGATGGTGAAGCCGATCTCCGAGGCGCCCTTGAAGGCCGCCTGCATCGGCGTCATGCCGCCCTCGATGTGGCGGGCGATGTTCTCGATCATCACGATGGCGTCGTCGACCACGAAGCCGGTGGCGATGGTCAGCGCCATCAGGCTGAGGTTGTTCAGGCTGTAGCCCAGCAGGTACATCAGCCCGAAGGTGCCGATCAGCGAAATCGGCACCGCGATGCTGGCGATCACCGTGGCCCGCAGGCTGCCCAGAAAGGCGAAGATCACCAGCACCACCAGCACCACCGCCAGGCCGAGTTCCATTTCCACATGCTCGACCGAGGCCCGGATGCCGGCGGTGCGATCGCTCAGCAGCTGGATCTTCAGGCCGGCCGGCAGCGCCGCCTCGAGCGCGGGCAGCTGGGCCTTGATGGCATCCACCGTGGCGATGACGTTGGCGCCGGGCTGGCGCTGCACGCTGACGACGATCGCCGGGGTCAGTTGCCGCTGGGCCGCGTCCAGGCAGTTGCCGCCCTGCACGCAGGCGATGCCGGCCCAGGCCGCCAGCTGCGAGTTCTCGGCGCCGTTGATCACCTGCGCCACGTCGACCATGCGGATCGGCGCACCGTTCTTGTAGGCGATGATCAGGTTCTTGTAGTCGTCGACCGTCACCAACTGGTCGTTGGCATTGATCGAGTAGGCCCGCTTGGGTCCGTCGAAGCTGCCTTTGGCGCCATTGGAATTGGCGTTGGTGATGGCCGTGCGCAGCGTGTCCAGGCCGATGCCGTTGGCCGCCAGTGCCTGGGCATTGGCCTGGATGCGGACCGCCGGGCGCTGGCCGCCGCTGAGCGACACCAGGCCCACCCCCGAGACCTGGCTGATCTTTTGCGCCAGCCGGGTGTTGACCAGGTTCTGCACGTCGGTCAGCGGCATGGTGTCGGAGGTCACGGCCAGCGTGAGCACCGGCGCATCGGCCGGGTTGACCTTGGCATAGACGGGCGGCGCCGGCAGATCGGCCGGCAGCAGCGAGCCGCCGGCGTTGATCGCCGCCTGCACCTGCTGCTCGGCCACGTCGAGCGACAGGCCGAGCGTGAACTGCAGCGTGATCACCGAGACGCCGGCCGCGCTCACCGAGCTCATGCGGTCCAGGCCCGCCATCTGGCCGAACTGGCGCTCCAGCGGAGCGGTCACGGTGTTGCTCATCACCTCCGGACTGCCGCCCGGATAGAGGGTCTGGACCTGGATGGTCGGATAGTCGACCTCCGGCAGCGCGGACAGGGGCAGGAACTTGAAGCCGACCAGGCCCGCCAGCACGATCGCCAGCATCAGCAGCGAAGTCGCCACCGGCCGGAGGATGAAAGGACGCGAGGGACTCATCGGGACGCAGCGCTCTCAGAAAATGACTCAGCGCGAAGCGCCGCTGGCGGGTGCGCCGGGTGCGCCGGGTGCAGCCGGTGCCGGGATCGGTCGCGCCGCGGCGGCCGCCGGTCCCACGCTTCCCGGCGCAGCCTCGACACCGGGCACCGGCGGCAATCCGGGGCCGGCCGGCATGGTCGCCGGCGCCGCCGCACCCTCTTCCGCAGGCGCGGTCTGCTCCGGCTGACCATCCTGGCGCCGATTGCGGCGACCCTGCCCAGCGGGCGTGCGCCGACCCGTGGCCGGTGCCGGTGCCGATGCCGCAGGCGCGGGGCGATCGGGCGCCGTCTGCACCAGCGCGCCGTCTTTGAGCCGGTCGCCACCTTCGGTCACCACCTGTTCGCCCACCTCCAGGCCCTTGGCGATGGCCACGTTGTCGACGCTGGCCTGACCGGCCGTGACGAGCCGCAGCGACACCGTCTTGTCCTCCTGGATCACATAGACGAAATCACCGTTCGGCCCGTGCCGCAACGCGGTGACCGGTACCACCACCGCCCCGTCGATGGTGCGCAGCAGCACGCGCGCATTCACGAACTGATTCGGGAACAGCGCATGGGCCGCGTTCGGAAAGCGCGCCTTGGCCCGGATGGTGCCGGTGGTGGTGTCGATGAGGTTGTCGAGCGTCGAGAAGGTTCCCGCGTCGAGCTGGTTCAGGCGGGTGCGGTCGAGTGCCGTCACGGGCAGCTGGGCGCCTTCGCCCATGCGAGCCTGCAGTTCCGGCAGGCGGTCCTGCGGCACCGAGAATTCGACGTCGATGGGTTCGATCTGCGTGATCACGCCGATACCCGTGGTCGAGCTGCCGGCACTGACGAAATTGCCCGCGTCCACCGGACGCAAGCCGACCCGGCCGCTGACCGGCGCCACGATGCGGCTCCAGGTCAGGTTCAGCTTGGCGGTGTTCTCGTTGGCCCGGTCGACCACCACGGTGCCCTCGAGCTGCCCCACCAGCGCCGCCTGGGTATCCACGGTCTGGCGCGCGATCGAGTCCTGTGCCAGCAGCGCCTGGTAGCGCTTGAGCTGCACCCGTGCCGCTTCGAGCGAGGCTTCGTCGCGCTGGCGCGCGCCCTGGGCCTGCAGCAGCGCGATCTGGAAGGGCTGCGGGTCGATCACCGCCAGCACGTCGCCCTTCTTGACCAGCTGGCCTTCCTTGTAGAGCACGGCGATCGGCACGCCGGAGACCTGCGGCTGCACCGTCACGTTGGCCAACGCGGTCACCGTGCCCAGCGCATCGATGGTGACGGGGATGTCGGCATGGCGGGCGGTCGCGACGCCCACGGTGCTCGCCGCCGCCGAGAAGCGGCCGCCGCCGGGGCCGCCAGGTCCACCTGGGCCAGCGGCGCCGGGCCGGGCGGCGCCCGGTCCGGCGCCGCCGACCGGCGCCTTGGCGCGCTGCACCAGGTACCAGGCGCCTGCACCCAGGAGAATCAGGAAGAGCAGGACCAGCAGCCTGCCGACCCAGCGCCGGCCGCCCGAGCCGGGGGGGCGAGTGGCCACGGGTTCGGTGGCGGCGGCGGGGGCTTCGGGGAGGTTGGGATCCATGAGAGACGTTCGATGCGTGTGCGTGCAGGTCGCGGCCGTGGGTCGGCCAATTCCGGGAATACCTCCGGAAGTTCAGCCGGGAGTACAGCCGGGCATGGTATCGCCCTTGTCCACCGGTCCGTAAACGGCCTGTAAAGCCTCTGTGCCTTTTGTCCGCCGGCGCCGCATTTCGCGCCGGCCCGCTGCATTTCGTCGGATCGCGATGGCGAGCGCAGTGCGCTGCCGGCACAGTCCAGCCATCGCTTCCCAACCACTTCCAGGAGAGCCGACATGCTGACCGAGATCTTTCTTCATACCCCCAAGTGGGTGTTCTTCCTGTTTGCCGGCCTGCTCTGGCTCGGCGCCAGGCAGTTGATCGCCAACAGCGTGAGGCTGAGCCGCGTGACCCTGACGCCCGTCGTCATGACCGGCCTGGCGATCTATGGCGTCACGTCGGCGTTCGGCAACTCGTCGCTGGCCCTGGTGGCCTGGGCCGCCGGCGCGATCGTGGCGGCGGCGCTGGTGCTGCAGCGCGCACTTCCGGCCGCCACGCGCTATGACAGCGCCTCGCGCCGGTTCCACGTCGCCGGCAGCGCCGTTCCACTGGGGCTGATGATGGGTATCTTCGCTACCAAGTATGTGGTGGGCGTGACACTCGCCATGCATCCGGAGATTCACGGCAACGCGACTTTCGCCGTGGCGATCCCGATGCTGTATGGCGCCTTCAGCGGCATCTTCTCCGGCCGGGCGCTGCGCCTGTGGAGGCTGGCGATCCGCGACGACCGCGCGCTGGCCGGCGCAGGGAGCCTCTGAGGCGATTGCCGTCCAACGCAGGAGTGAAAGACCATGGCCCCGGAGACATCGAACATCGAACGCCTCGCGCGGCGGCGGGCCAAGGCCAAGCTCGGCTGGTACATCCACGCGACGGTCTACGCGGTCGTCAACCTCGGACTGATCGGCCTGTCCGTCGCCCATGGCCAGGACTGGGCGATCTACCCCCTGCTGGGCTGGGGCGTCGGGCTGCTGGCCCACGGCCTGTCGGTCTGGCTGCTGCCGCCCGGCGGTGCGCTGCTGGCGCGCATGGTGGAGCGCGAACGCGCCAAGCTCTCCGACGCCGCCAAGGACGACCCCAAGTGACGGCCATCCGGCACTTTTTTCGTGAAGAATCTCGCATCATGCATGCAGCGCCACGCCATACCGGGCTCGTTCCACCGAGCGGGCTTTTTCCATGAACATTCTGATCCTGCTCCTGAAGATCTCGGTGGTGACGGTGCTGGCCGCCTCGCTCGCCGAGGCGCTCGTGCTGTCGTGGGCGCATGCGCGCCGTGGCGGACCCGCCTATGACTGGCGCGCGGCCGGCGTCTCGGTGGTGGATTTCATGGTGCGCGAATACCCGCTGCGCTGGCTCCTGCCGCTGGCATTCTTCACCGGCGCCATGGACTGGATCTACCAGCACCGGCTCTGGACGCTGCCGATGGACCACTGGTCGGGCTGGGCCGCCTGCTTCGTCGGCCAGGAGTTCCTGTACTACTGGTATCACCGCACGGCCCATCGGGTGCGCTGGTTCTGGTGCACCCACGCCATCCACCATTCCCCGAACCAGCTCAACCTGTCGGCCGCCTACCGCTTCGGCTGGACCGGCAAGCTCACCGGTTCGCTGCTCTTCTTCTTTGCTGCGCCATGGCTCGGCATGCCGCCGCGGGTGGTGCTGCTGATGCTCACGCTCAACCTGCTCTACCAGTTCTGGATCCATGCGACCTGGATTCCGCGCCTCGGTCCGCTGGAATGGGTGTTGAACACGCCCTCGGCGCATCGCGTCCACCATGCTTCCAACCTCGAATACCTCGACGGCAACTACGGCGGCGTGCTGATCGTCTTCGATCGCCTGTTCGGCACCTACATCGCCGAGCGCGCCGACCTGCCCTGCCGCTACGGCCTCGTGACGCCGATGCACACGCACAACCTGCTGCGCATCGAATTCGGCCACTGGCAGGCGCTCGCGCGCGACCTGCGCTCGGCCCGCTCGCTGCGTGCCGTCTGGGGCTATCTCTTCAAGCCGCCGGGCTGGTCGCCC
>DASXKG010000163.1:0-5319 GCA_036496965.1 Variovorax sp. | reverse complement strand
GACATCAACCTGCGCCTGGCAGCGCTGGTGGCGACCCGAAAGCTCCTGGCCGTGGTCGACCTGTCCGAGGTGTCGTTCCTCGCGTCCATCGGCATTCGCACCCTGGTCGTCAATGCCAGGGCCCAATCGCAGCGCGGCGGCGTGATGGCGCTGGCGAACCCGCAACCCCCCGTGGCGGAGGTGCTCAAGATGGCAGGCATCGACACGATCATCCCGGTATACCCCGACGTCGACAGCGCCTGGAGTGCGCTGACGGCGGCATCGGAAAGCCGCTGATGCCCACCTTCGACGGGGAGTCACCGGCCTCCCTGACCGTCGGCAGCGAGTTGCCCGAACTCGCGCGCGTCAGCGCCTGGGTGCAGGACTGGGCGGCGCGGCAACGGCTTCCGGCCAGGGTCGCGTCGAATCTCGATCTTTGCTCGACGGAAGTGGTGACCAACATCATGAGCTACGCCTGTAGCGATGGCGCGCAGCGCATCTGCCTGCGCCTGGGTTGGCAAGGCGAAGACGTGGCGCTGGAGGTCGAGGACGAGGGGCGCGCCTTCGATCCGCGGGGCGTCCCGGAACCCACACCGGCGACCAGCCTTCAAGACGCCCGCGTCGGCGGCTGGGGCATTCCCATCCTGCGCCGCTTCTCCGACGGCCTGCGTTATCGCCATGAAGACGGCCGCAATCGCCTGACGCTCCTGTTCCGCGCGACGGCGCCGCCCTGATCGGCGGAATTTTTTTGATTGCAGCGCCGCCGCCCGCGGCACCACCCCTTCACCCACAACCGAGGAGATCTCCAGATGGCAACGGCAGCCAAACCTTCACTGAACATCGATACGCAAAGCGCACTGGCGGCTCAGGCCGCCCTGGCGAGCCAACCGAATGGCGCAGGCGAGAGCAATTCCGGTGTCGACAAGATGCGCGAATTGCTGTTCGGCAACCAGATGCAGGACTACGACAAGCGCTTTTCCATTCTCGAGGAGCGCTTCCAGCTCAGGCTGCGCGACCTGGAGACGGAGTCGTCGCGCAGCCTGAGCAGCCTCGAATCCACCATGAAGAAGCAGCTCGAATCGGTGGCCAACCAGTTCCGCGAGGAAAAGGAACTGCGCACCGAAGGCGACAAGGAATTGGAGCGCAGCCAGCGCGAGCACACACAGGCGCTGGAAAAACGCCTGGCCCAGGCTTCCAACGAGCTGGCCCGCCAGGAGCGCGAATTCACGGACCGCCTGGGCCATGAAGTCCAGGCGCTGCGCGACGAGATCCGGCGCCGCCAGGAGGACACCCGCGCCACCATGGAGCGGATGTTCTCCGAACTGAGCAACGTCAAGACCGATCGCAATCTGCTCGCGGGGCTGTTCGTCGAGATCGCCAAATGCCTGAACCAGGACACCTCGCCCAAGAGCAGCAACGGCGTGGAGCGCGGCTGAATCGCGCTGCAGGCGCGGCGCCAGCCCACCTCGCGCGACGTGACGCCGGGGCGGGGGCGCGGTGAACGCGCGCCTGTCGCTGGCCACCAGGAGCGCGCCTGGCGGCGTTTCCGATGAGGATCAAGGCAGTCGGCTCGCCGGACTTCTGCTCGAGTTGGCCCGGTGCGTCGACCCGGCCGTCGCCGCGACGCTTCCAAGCAGCAGCCTGGGGGTCGATACACGCCTGGAGGCGATGCGCGGCGTACTGCTCGAACGCGAGCAGGTGGCCCTGAAGCGGCTGCAAAGAAAGTTCGACGACCCGCAGGAGTTCGCCGATGCGGTGGGCGCGGTGCTGCCGGCTGCCTTCACGCTGGCGTCGGAACAGGACGACCGCCTCGGGCAGGTGATGGCGCCGAGCGTCGAGCGGGCCACCCAGGCGTCGATCCGGAAGAATCCGGGCACCATGGTCGACATCCTGTACCCCGTGATGGGGCCGGCGATTCGCAAGGCCATGGCCGAGAACCTGGAGAGCACCTTTCAATCGCTCAACCAGGCGCTCAAGCACAGCTTTTCATGGCGCGGCCTCAAGTGGCGCGTCGAATCGTGGCGCAGCGGCACGCGTTTCGCCGACGTGGTGCTGAGCCACACGGCCGAGTTCCGCGTCGAACACATCTTCCTGGTCCATCGCAAGACCGGTCTGCTGATCGCCCACCTGGCCAGGGAAGACGCCACCTCCCAGGACCCGCAGCTGGTCTCGGCCATGCTGTCCGCGATTCAGGATTTCGTGCGCGATTCCTTCGACGATTCTGGCAGCGGCGCTGCCGGCGGTGCGAGCCGGCCCGGGATCGACAGCCTGCGCCTGGGCGATCTGCTGCTGTGGTGCGAGGAAGGACCCTCCGCCTTCCTCGCCGCAGTGATCCACGGCAGTCCGCCGGCCAAGCTGCGGCTGCGCCTGGGCGAGGCGACCGCCACCATCCACGACCGATGGCACCAGGCGCTGGACGAATTCGAAGGCGATGAGACGCCCTTCGCCGGCGTCGAAGAGCAGTTGCGCCCCTGCCTGCTGTCGCAGACCGCCGAGACGCGCAAGAAGCTGTCGCCGCTCTTGTGGCTCATTCCGCTGGCCTTGCTGGCGGGGCTCGGCTGGTGGATCGGCGAGCGCATGGTCGAGCGCCATCGCATCGACCGCTACATCGCGGCGCTGCAGGAGCAGCCCGGAATCGTCGTCACGGCCGCCGAGCGCCACGACGACGGCAAATGGTGGGTCTCCGGGCTGCGCGACCCGCTGGCCATCGATCCCAAGGACCTGATGGCCAAGGCCCATCTGGATCCGGCACGGATGGTCGGCCGCTGGGAACCCTACCAGGCGCTGAGCACGGCCATGGTGCTCAAGCGCCTGGAGGCGACGCTGAATCCGCCGGCCACGGTGAGCCTGTCGCAGGATGCGGACGGCGGTATCCGCGCCACCGGCAGCGCCCCCCAGCACTGGATGGATATGGCCAGGGCCTTCATCCAGACCCTGCCGGCCGGCGCGCCCAAGGTCGACCTCGACGCGCTCCTGGATGTCCAGGATCCGGACTACATCCGCTTGCGCGATTCCATCCAGGCCCAGCTCATTCACTTCGATTTCGGCCTGCCACGACCCTCGGGGGACGAGGAAGCCAAGGTCGACGACATCGCATCGGACATGCGCGATCTGCTCCGGGTCGCCCGCGCCCAGGGCTTTCCGGTGAAGGTGACGATCGTCGGCCATGCCGATGCCACCGGCAAGGACATGTCCAACCTGGCGCTGAGCGTCGGCCGGGCGGAAGTGGTGCGCTCCATGCTGCGCGCGCGCGGCGTGGATCCGACGCTGCTCGCGGTGCGCGGCGCCGGTCCGCTGGAACCGCTGCGCCCGGGCGACAACGAAGACGAACTGTCGATGAACCGGCGCGTCTCGTTCGTCGTCAGCACCGGCGACTAGCGATCAGGAAAACACAGGGACCTCATGCTGCAAAGGAAGATCTGCCTGCTCGGCGCCTTCGGCGTCGGAAAGACCAGCCTGGTGCGACGTTTCGTCGACACCATTTTCTCGGACGCCTACCTGACCACGGTCGGGGTGAAGATCGACAAGAAGACAGTCACGGTCGGCAGCGAGGAGCTGGCGCTGATCCTGTGGGACATCGCCGGCGAGGACGAGGTCGCGGCGGTGCGCGTGACCTACCTGCGCGGGGCGGCCGGCTACCTGCTGGTGGTGGACGGCACCCGACCCGAGACCCTGGAAACCGCGGCATCGATCCAGAAGCGCATCAGCGCCGAGCTCGGCGCCATTCCCTTCTTCGTCCTGCTCAACAAGTCCGACCTGGTGGAAGACTGGGCCCTCGCGCCGGAACGCATCGAGCAGTTGGAGGCGACGGGCTGGAACTTTCGCCGCACCAGCGCCAAGACCGGCATGGGGGTCGAAGAGACCTTCCAGGAACTGGCGGCGCGTGTGGCCCGATGACCAAGAACCGCGTCATGCTCGACCTGCCGACCCGAATCTACGATTCGCTGGTGCTGCTGGTCCATGCGCAGCGCGTGCTCGCCTACCTGGTCATCGACGGCAACAACAACCTGACGCAGGCCGGCGGCCACCTCGCGCACTACGGCCTGGCCGAGCTGCGCACCGGCGGCCCCGCCTCCGACCAGTTCCCGATCCTCGAAGGCCTGCTGCCGCTGGCCGAAACGCCGTTCCTGATCCGATCCATGGAGATGCCCAGCGGCCGGGTGGCGGACGTGCACTTCTTCGCCGACGAGAGCACGGTCTGGATCCTGCTGCTCGATGTCACGGCCGAATACGAAGAGACGCGCCTGGTGCAGCAGAAGGCCTACGACATGACCCTGCTGAGCCAGCGCGAGGCCCGGCTGATCGCGCAGCTGGAGGCGGCCAACCAGGAGCTGACGCTGGCCCATCGCGACCTGGCCGCTTCGCAAGAGGCCTTGCAGATCACCCACGACCGCTTGCAGCAGGAGCTGCGCGAGGCCGAACGCTACGTTCGCGCCATCCTGCCGGAACCCCTGTCGGGGCCGCTGGCAGTCGACTGGCGCTTCGTTCCCTCGACCGAGCTGGGCGGCGATTCCTTCGGCTATCACTGGGTCGACGACGAGCACTTCGCGCTCTACCTGGTCGATGTCTGCGGCCATGGCGTGGGTTCGGCCCTGCTCTCGGTGGCGGTGGCCGGCACCCTGCGCTCGGAGGCCCTGCAGCGAACCGACTTCCGCAGCCCCGCGGCCGTGCTCGCCGCGCTCAACCAGGCCTACCAGATGGAGCGGCACGGCGAGCTGTTCTCCACCGTCTGGTACGGCGTCTATCAGCGCGCCACCGGCCAGCTGCGCTATGCCTCCGCCGGCCACCCTCCGGCCTTCATGGTGAGCGCGTCCGGTGAAGCCAGCTCCCTGCCCGCTTCCGGCCCCTGCATCGGCCTCTCGCCGGCTGCCCGCTTCCAGGAGCAGCAGTGCACCTTGCAATCGCCGGCCCGATTGTTCGTCTTCAGCGACGGCACCTACGAAATCACGCGGCCGGACGGTTCCATGATGGAGTTCTCGGCCATGGCCGAAATCCTCGCGCGACCGATCCGCGACGGGCAGTCCGAACTGGACGCGCTGTTGGCGTATGCGCGGGATGCGCATGGCCCCGGCGTGCTGGAGGACGACTTCACCATCATGAAGATGGTGCTCTGAGGCATCCGGGGCGTCAGATCTTCGACATGGCGACGCTCGAATTGGCGAGCATCTCGGGATCGACGCGCCTTTGGCTTTCAATGAGGCGACGCGCGAAACGCAGATCCTTCGCCGAGTTGGGCCCCACTGCCGATCGGACCTTGTCGCCCTCGAGATAGAACAGCACGAAGCTGTCGGACTCGAGGTCGCCGCGCGGCACGACGCGGTGTGCAGGATCGGGCATGCC
>DASXKG010000162.1:0-1831 GCA_036496965.1 Variovorax sp. | reverse complement strand
GGTCGATGCCGACGGTGCCCGTGTGCTCGGCGTGGGCAACGGCTGGCAGGCCTGCGGCGAGACCGGCGACGGCCGCATGCTGGAGCCGCAGCAGCTCTTCGAAGACATCGTGGCGGCCTTTCAGCCCAAGCTGCTCGCGGGGCGGCATGTCGTGGTGACGGCGGGCCCCACCTTCGAGGCGCTCGATCCGATCCGCGGCATCACCAACCATTCATCCGGAAAGATGGGCTTTGCGATCGCGCGCGCGGCGCGCGAGGCCGGCGCGGAGGTCACCCTGGTGGCCGGACCCGTGCACCTGGCGACACCGCGCGGTGTCGTCCGGGTGGACGTGCTTTCCGCGCGCGACATGCTCGAAGCCACCCTGGAAGCGGTGCAGGGCGCGTCCATCTTCGTCGCCACCGCGGCAGTGGCCGACTGGCGCCCGGCGTCGCAGAGCGAACACAAGATCAAGAAGGACGGCAGCGGCGAGCCGCCCGTGCTGCACTTCGTCGAGAACGACGACATCCTGCTGACCATCGCCCGGAGCCCGCGGGCCCGGAGCGGCCAGCTTTTCTGCGTCGGCTTCGCCGCCGAAAGCGAGAATCTGGCGGCCCATGCCAAGGCCAAGCGCGAGCGCAAGGGCATTCCGCTCCTGGTCGGCAACATCGGACCCCTGACCTTCGGGCAGGACGACAACAGTCTGCTGCTGGTCGACGCCAAGGGCACGCGTGAACTGCCCCGTGCGCCCAAGCTGGCCCTGGCGCGCGAGCTCGTAGCCGAAATCGCAGCACGCATATGAAACACCCCCGAAGCGCCTGCGGCGCCTCCCCCTCAAGGGGGCGATACCAGCGGCCCGGCGAAGCCGGTTCCGCGGTATCCCTGGCATTGGGCCGCGCCAGTTTCGGCGAATCGCTGAAATCAAACTAGATAGAAAGTAGAGCTCTTGAAAGTCGACGTTCGCATCCTCGATCCCCGCATGCAGGACCTGTTGCCCGCCTATGCCACGCCCGGCAGCGCCGGCCTGGACCTGCGGGCCTGCCTCGACGCGCCCATCACCCTGGCACCGAACGCCTGGCAACTGGTGGGCACCGGCATTTCCATCCACCTGGCCGATCCGGGCTTCGCGGCGCTGATCCTGCCGCGCTCGGGCCTGGGCCACAAGCACGGCATCGTGCTGGGCAACCTGGTCGGCCTGATCGACAGCGACTACCAGGGCGAACTGAAGATCAGCGCCTGGAACCGCAGCGACACGCCCTTCGTGCTGGAGCCGATGGAGCGGCTGGCGCAACTGGTGATCGTGCCGGTGGTGCAGGCGCAGTTCCAGGTGGTCGCCGAATTCGCGCCCAGCGCGCGCGGCGAGGGTGGCTACGGCTCCACCGGAAAGCATTGAACCCGGCCCGGTGTCCGCGGCTTCAGCCCGCTGCGCAGATGTCCCACTGGTAAAGTTCGGAACGGCCACGAGCCCTCGTCATCCAAGGTTTCAGATGTGAGCAGGGTCGGCGCAGGCTGTCCTGCGACGTTATAGATTTCACGGCCAGCATGGGCCGTTGTTTTGAGGAGTACCAGACCATGAAAATTTCCATCCGCCTCGTTTCCCTCGCCGCATCGGTGCTGGCGCTCACGACCTTGACGGCCTGTGTTCAGCCCCAGCCGGTGTACGAGACGGCACGCTATCCGTATCAAGCGCCCCCGCCGCCCCCGCAAACCGGCCCGCAGGTCGAGTACGGCCGCATTGCCAACATCGAGGTCGTGCAAAGCCAGAGCTCGGGTGCGGCGCCGACCGGCGCAGGCGCGGTGGCCGGTGGCGTGCTGGGCGGTGTGCTCGGCCACCAGGTCGGCAGCGGCGGCGGGA
>DASXKG010000161.1:0-1758 GCA_036496965.1 Variovorax sp. | reverse complement strand
TGTGGTTCCTGCTCGCACTGTGCGTGGCGGCGATGGCGTTCCTGCGCGCGCGCCATTTCGAGCCCACGGAGCGCGCCATGCAGTGGCCGGACGCGATGGGCCTGGGCCTGTTCACGGCCACCGGCACCCAGATCGCGCTCGGCGCCTCGATGCCGCCGATCGTCGCGGTACTCATGGGAATGATGACCGCGGTCTTCGGCGGGGTGCTGCGCGATATCGTCTGCAACGAGATCCCGAAGGCCTTCAGCGACCACCGGCCCTATGCGATCTGCGCCTTCATCGGCGCCTGGGTGATCGTCCTGGCCGACACCTGGCATGCGCCCGACTGGCTCGGGCTGGTCACCGGCGCCACCACCGTCATCGTGCTCAGGGTGCTGACGCTGTGGACCGGCTTCAGGCTGCCGATGTGGCGCGCCGGCGAACCGGGCCCGGATTGAAGCCCCCACGCTCCGTATTTCGTGTGGTTTGCTGCCTCGCGACGCGCGAAAATGCGCGGACATCACTCGCACAACATGGATCGCCTTCGCATCGACAAGTGGCTCTGGGCCGCGCGCTTCTTCAAGACCCGGTCGCTGGCGGCCGACGAAATCGCCCGCAACCGCGTGCAAGTCAATGGCGACGTCGCCAAGGCCTCGCGCGAGGTCAAGGCCGGCGACATGGTCAGCCTGCGCCTCGGATCGGTGACCCGTGAAGTGCGGGTGCGCGGCGTGAGCGGCCAGCGCGGCCCGGCGCCCGTCGCGCAGCAACTCTACGAAGAGACGCCTGAAAGCCTGGCTGCCCAGGCCGCGGCGCGCGAGCAGCGCCGCCTCGGTGCCGAACCGGCCCTCAGCATCGAACAAGGCCGGCCCACCAAGCGCGACCGGCGCGAACTCGAGGGCGCGCGCCGCGCCGAATGGGACAACCGATGGAGCGCATCGCTGGACGATGGCGACGATGTCTGATCGCCCCCACGCTCCCCACTTCGTGTGGTTCGCTGCCCCCCAAGGGGGCCGCAGGCCGCCTTGGGGCGGCCCGGCGCCGGCCTGAGCGGCGAAATCCCGATCGCGTACCCTCTTGGATTTGCCCAGAGGACTCCAGGCCATGGCGAGCTTCAAGAAATACCGGGTCGACAGCAAGTTCGAGCTGGCGCGCGTGAATCCGGCGGATTCACCTTTCCCGGAAGGCTCCGAGCCCGAGCAGCGCGCACGGCTCGACGCCCTGGCCATCGAACTCGACAAGCTGCAGAACCTGCTGCACGCGGAGGGCAGCCGCAAGCTGCTGGTGGTACTCCAGGGACTGGACACCAGCGGCAAGGACGGCACCATCCGTTGGGTGTTCTCGCGCACCTCGCCGCTCGGCGTCAAGGCCATCGCCTTCAAGGTCCCGACCGAGGAAGAGCGCGCGCGCGACTTTCTCTGGCGCTGCCATGCCGTGGTGCCGCGCACCGGCGAGATCGCGGTCTGGAATCGCAGCCACTACGAGGACGTGCTGGTGCCCGTGGTCGAAGGCTGGATCGACAAGGCGCAGACCCGGCAGCGCTACGTCCAGATCAACGGCTTCGAGCGGTTGCTCACCGAGACCGGCACCGTGGTCGTCAAGTGCATGCTGCACATCAGCAAGGACGAGCAGCGCGCGCGCCTGCAGGCCCGCGTCGACGCGCCTGACAAGCACTGGAAGTTCTCCATGGACGACCTGGCGGTGCGCGAGAAGTGGGACGCCTATCAGCAGGCCTACGAGAAGGCGCTGGTCGCCACATCGACCGACGACGCGCCCTGGCAC
>DASXKG010000160.1:0-10259 GCA_036496965.1 Variovorax sp. | reverse complement strand
GGCCGAATCGTTGACGCTCCGGTCCGATTCCCGATGCGTTGCACGCTGCGCTGGGACTCAACCAATGCTGGAAGTGACTTTGACGTTCTTTCCAAGACGGTGGATCTGCACCTTGACTTTCCGGGCGCAGGCCCAGGAGGGCTCCTGAGGCAGGAGCTCGATGACCATGTCGCGATGGGCATCCCGCGTAGAGGAGAAACGGCCCGTCACGAGTTCATGGTGCCCTGCCACGTCCATCGCGAAGCGATGCCCCGCCAGGAACCGGAGCGCGAAACCGGGCCCTGTCCCATCAGGCCCCAGCCGCTCGACCTTCATCAGTCGAAGGCATCGACCATCGATCTGCGCGATAACGCGCTCCGAGTGTTGTCCACACCTGGTATCGACAACCACCTGCTCTGCCGAGGGCATTTCGGTGACGACGCAATGCGTCTCGCTCCCGTCGTGCCTGGCGTAGATCCAGGTGCTGCCCAAGCCGATTCGCGCTGGCTCCTGCATCACCTCCAAGGCACGGGTACTTGCGCGCATCGCACCCATCTGGTGGGTGTCGGTGTAGAAGCCGTTGAGGCCCACGAATCCCAGCGGCGATCGAATGCGCTCCTCGATGTCGTACGCGACCTCGTCGATCATGACCGTCGTGCCGCTTCCGGCGAGACAGCTCTTGCCGCGCCACATGAGCGGCAGACTGCTCGTTGGCGCATGCCCGCCGGGATCGGTCAAGCCTCCCCTGGAGGCGTCCGGTCGTGAAGCTGCCTGCAGGCGAAGCTGAACGGTTTCATTCGCGAACGATACGAAGCGGACAGTCAGGCACGGGTTGGCGGACGTGCCTTCCTCATTCACTTCCACATCGCGGCAGACGGTTCGGCGACCGTCGAGAACCTGGGCCTCGACGCAGGCTGGCTCGTCGTTGACGTGGTCGATCTGCGTCTGGTCATGGCGCGTGAGGATGGCGCGCACCAAGGCCGCCTGCCCATGGCGCCGACGGATCATCGCTTCGACTGCTTCGTACGCCGGATGGCCTTGAAAATAGGCAATGACATGAAGGTCGTCGGGCGCGAAACGCAATTCGAACGGCTGGACGATGCCTGGAGGAAGCAGCAGTCCATGCTCGGCAAAGGGATCGGCCTCGAAGGCGCGCGACGGATCAGGTCTGGAAGGAATCGTCATGCCCGATTGTTGGGTCGCACGATGAATTCCGGCAAGTGCAATGATCGACCCCCATGATCGACATGCTCCGTCACTCCCTGATCGCCATCGCACTCGTCTCGCTGGTCGAATTGGCAGTGATGTCGCGAATCCTTCTTCGGCCGCATCGCGATCCGGCTTCCAGGATCGCATGGCTGGTGGTGGTCGGCGCGCTGCCGATCATCGGCATGCTCGCCTACCTGCTGCTGGGCGAGGCCAACATCGGCCGGCGTCGCGTGCAACGGCTTCACGCCATCCTCGAACGCATGCCGGCGCCCGGCTCCGCCACGGGGGCTGCGCCGACATTCGAGGCCGCCGTTCCGGAGCGGTTCCGGCACCTGTTCCAGCTCGGCCACTCGATCAGCGGCTTCGACCCCGTGTGTGGCAACATCGCCGCGCTCATGGCCGATTCCAACACCACCATCGATGCCATGGTGTCCGACATCGATGCCGCCCAGGACAGCGTTCACCTGCTGTTCTACATCTGGCTGCCGGACAACAACGGCCGCAAGATCGTCGAGGCACTGAAGCGGGCCGCCGCGCGCGGCGTGACCTGCAGGGCCATGGCGGACGATCTCGGATCGCGCACGATGATTCGCTCTGCGCATTGGCAGGCGATGCGCACGGCGGGCGTGCGGGTGGCGGCAGGCCTGCCGATCGGCAATCCATTGCTGCGGGTCTTCCATGGCCGCATCGACCTGCGCAATCACCGCAAGATCGTCGTCATCGATGGCCGCATCACCTATTGCGGCAGCCAGAACTGTGCGGATGCGGAATTCCTCGTGAAAGCCAGGTTCGCCCCCTGGGTCGATGTCATGGTGCGCTTCGAGGGCCCCGTGGCGCGACAGAACCAGTTCCTGTTCGCGAGCGACTGGATGACCTACGTCGACGAGAACCTCGACGAACTCCTGTCCCAGCGCGGCCCATTGCCGGCGGCGGACGGCCTCAGCGCGCAAGTCGTCGGCACCGGCCCCACTGTGCGCTATTCCGCGATGCCCGAGATGTTCGAGACCTTGTTGTTTGCGGCGCGGCGCGAGGTCATCGTCACGACGCCCTATTTCGTTCCCGACGAATCGCTGCAGAACGCGTTGTGCACGACCGCCTACCGCGGCGTGGAGACGACCATCGTCTTTCCGGCACGGAACGACTCGTGGGTCGTTGGCGCGGCCAGCCGCAGCTACTACGCGGACCTGCTGGCCGCGGGGGTCAAGATCCACGAATTCGATGGCGGGCTGCTGCACGCGAAGTCGCTGACGCTGGATGGAGAGATCACGCTGATCGGCTCGGCGAACATGGACCGCCGAAGTTTCGATCTGAACTACGAGAACAACGTGCTCCTTCACGATCGCGCACTCACCGTCGCCATGCGCGAGCGCCAGCAGCACTTCATCTCGCGCTCGCACCCTGTCACGCAGGAGGCGGTGGCGGCCTGGCCGCGGCGGCGCCAACTGTGGAACAACCTCGTCGCGACGCTCGGGCCGGTGCTCTGAACGCATCGGGCACCCAGGGCGCGCCTCAGCCCTCGCGCCTGGCCGCAACGCGTTCGGCGATCCAGCGCTCGAAGCGCTGTTCAGCCTCCAATCGCAAGGCGTTGCGGGTCTGGTTGCAGATGGCGTGCGAAAGACGCCGGTGCTTCTGCTTTCGAATGCCGCCCAGCGTGGCATCGTGCAGATGCTCGATGGTCGCCGATTCCGGCTGGCTGCGCGGCCCTTCGAAATTCATCGGCAGCCCGCACCAATGGCAGTTGGGCCCGAAGCTGGCCCGCAATGCCTGAACGCTCATCGCGTGGGTCTCCAAGTCCGAATGTTGCGCATGCGCCGAGCTTAACCCCGTGCCGATTTCCTGTACGGTCGCGGTATGAGCACGGCGCCAACCACTTCCGTCCTGCAGGTGCAGGACCTCGCATTCGCCTACCCGGGCCAGCCGGCGCTCGCCTCCGGCTGGTCGACGTCACTGGGACCGGGGCTGATCCTGCTGCACGGCGACACCGGCAGCGGCAAGTCGACCCTGCTGCGGCTCATGGCCGGCGCCTTGCCGGCCAGCCGGGGCCGGCTGACGCTGGCGGGCCTGCGTCTCGATCAGGACGCCGAGGCCTATGGGCGACAGCTGTTCTTCATCGATCCGGCGACCGATGCCTTCGACAAGATCAGCGCCCGCGCCTGCATCGCCTCCCTGAGTCCGCAGGGGCAGCCCGCCGAAGCATCGGCGTTGGCCGCGCTGATCGAGGGCTTCGGCCTGGCGCCCCATCTGGACAAGGCGATGTACATGCTGTCGACCGGCTCCAGGCGCAAGGTCTGGCTGGCGGCCGCGCTCGCTTCGACCCGGCCGCTCACCCTGCTCGACGAGCCGGCCGGCGCGCTCGACGCGGCATCGATCCGCTGCCTCTGGCGTGCTGTCGACGCCTTGGCGCGGCAGCCCGGATGCGCCGTCGTCGTCGCCAGCAGCGAGCGCCTGGCGGGCCTTCGGCTCGCGGCGACGATCGAACTTCCGCTCGAAGGCTGAGAGCGAACATGTCCATGTCGTCCTTCAAACGCCGCCTCGAGCGTATCGACCCCGGCGTTCATCACCGGATCAAGGGCCTGCGGCTGGTCACCGCCTATGGCATCGCGGCATTGATGGGCGCGCTCTATGGCAGCAGCCGTGGCCTGGTGGGCGGCGCATCGCTCAGTTTCCTGGCGGGCGGCTTCGCGCTCTGGGCCAGTGTCTCGGAGGGCCGCGCGAGCCGCCCGGAATCGACCCGCGACCTCACGCTGCTGTGCGCCGCCGCGGTGATCGGCGCAGGCCTGACTGCCGGGCTGACGCCGATCCTGCTGCGAACGGGCCATGCTGTCCCCGAACTCACGCTCGTGCTCGGCGCCTTCCTGGTCAGCTACCTCAAGCGATTCGGCCTGCTGGCCGGCGGCATGGGCTCGCAGTTCTTCATCGGCCAGTTGCTGGCCTATGCCATGGCGCTGACGCCAGCGGATTTCCCGGTGGTGGTCGCGGCCGGGCTGATGGCGGCCCTGGCTTCGATCATCCCGCGCCTCCTGAGCGGACCGGCCGAGCAGCCGGACCCGTCCGCGCCGACCGTCGAAGTCGTGCCCTACGCCCGCCTGTCGCCGGAGTTCGTGATGGGCCTGCAGGCGGCAGCGGCGGCGCTGCTGATTGTCATGCTGAATGCAGCATTCGGCTTGCCGCAATCGGTCTGGGCCATGGCCGCCTGTACCTATGTCGTGACCGGCACGGCGGCCGGAACGTTCCGCCGCATCCGCATGCGCGTCATCGGCACCGCGATCGGACTGCCGCTCGGCCTGGCCTGCCTGCCGGTGGCCGAGCATGCGCCGCTGCTGATCTGGGCCGCCGCCGCGCTGGCAATGATCATCTACGCGATGTCGATGCCGGCGCGCTACGACATAGCCTGCGGCGCCTATACCTTCACGCTGGTCGTCACCCTCATGGTGAGCGGAGAGCATTCGCTGGCGCTGCTGAGCGCGCGCCTCTGGGAAACGCTGGTCGGCGGGGCGCTGGGCCTGCTGGCCGCGCGGTTCATCTTTCCGCTGCGCGAACGGCCGGTCGCTTGAAGACACGCAGCGCATGCCGCCGCCAGTCCGATGTCACGACGCCTGCACCTTTTTGGTCTATATTTTTGCCTCGCGCGGACCATCCGCGTGAGGGTTCGGGGGTGCGCAGGCACGACCCCCTCAACGCAGGAGATCAGCATGGGACTTTTGGATATTCTCCAGTCGGCGCTTTCGGGCTCCAACCCCGAACAGCATTTCGACAACGTCGCACAAAATGCCTCGCAGGACCAGCTCGGCACCGCGCTGGCCGGCGCGATGCGTTCCGACCAGACACCGCCCTTCGGCGACATGGTCGGCCAGTTGTTCGGGCATTCGTCGTCCACGCAGCAAGCGGGCGTGCTCAACCAGATCATCGCCAGCCTGGGGCCGGCGGCCTTGTCCGGCGTGGCCGGCGGCGTGCTGGGCAAGATGCTCGCACCGGGCCAGACCCAGCTCACGCCCGACCAGGCCTCGCAGCTGACGCCCGACCAGGTCAGCGCCATCGCGGCGCACGCGCAGAACACGCAACCCGGCGTGATCGACGAGGTCAGCCAGTTCTACGCCCAGCACTCGGGACTGATCAAGATGCTGGGCGGCGCGGCACTGGCCATCACGATGGCGAAGATGAAGGAGAACGCCACCCGCGCTTGATTGAGCCCCCACGCTCCCCCACTTCGTGGGGGTCGCTGCCCCCCAAGGGGGCCGCAGGCCGCCTTGGGGCGGCCCGGCGCCGGCCTGGTCGCCCCCGCCTAAGGCCCGGCCAGTTCGATCGCGGACTGCACGATCGCGCGCGCCCATTCCGGTGTGGCGCGCAGCGCGGCGGCGTCATCGGCCCGCGGGTAGACGAGCCGGCCGCCGACCATCTCGAGCAGCAGCACCGGATCGGGAATGTCCCCGCCTTCGGCGGCTTCCGCGCTGTTGTCGAAGACCTGCAGCCGGGCCAGTTGCGGCAACAGGCGGATCAGGTTCATGCGCGAGCTGATCCAGCGCTCGCGGATCTTCGCCTCGGGAATGTCGTGGCCGCCGCGCGCCACGCGCGCACGCACGCGCCGCAGATGCAACTCGACCGACGCCAGGCCACAAAACAGCATGACCACATCGTGCGTGCGCGAAGCTTGCCCGAGCAACTGCGGGATGGTGCTGGCGCCAAGCGTGGTCTCGAAGGCATGGCTGCGGCCTTGCGCGATGGCGGCGTCGAGCTGCGCCTTGCCATGCGCCCAGGCGCGGGCGTTGGCGTCCTCGACGCTCAACCCCAGCTGCGCCACCAGTTCGCGCGCATGGCTGTCGGGGTTGTACCAGGCCAGGCCGTGCTCGGCGAGCAGCGCGCCGCCCACCGAACTCTTGCCGGCACCGTTGACGCCTGCCAGAACGAAGATGAAGGGACGCGCGTTGCCGCGGGCCCGCGCCATCAGAACGAAGCACCCGCCTTGGGCCGCCGGCGCAACTTGCCACGGGCGGCGAACAGGGCGTCGACCTTCGACGCAGCGTCCGGTTCCTGGAGCACGGCCAGCCGGCTGTCGAAGCGCGCCGCCAGCTCGGCCAGCACCGCCTCCTCGCGCGCGCCGAGCGCCAGCAGGTCCTCGGTCAAGCGCTGGTAAGTGGCGGCATCGAGCAGCACCATCTCGACCGCGGCATGGTTGGTGATGGCCACGCTGCCGCTCTGGCGCACCTGGCGCACCAGGTCGCCCCATTTGTTCTTGACTTGCGAGGCATTCTGGCGCGGCAGATCGTCGAGCGCGGGCAGGGCAGTGATCATGGACAGGGCTCCCACATGGATATTTCGGACATTATGCCAAAAATGTCTAAATTGTTCACGCCGCCATGCGCAGACCGGGCACGCCGCGCTCCATCCGTCCGATCACTGCGGCCGCGCCGAAGCCTTGCGCGCGGAAGATCTCCAGCACCGCATCGGCCGCCTCCGGCGCGCAGCTGGCCAGCAGGCCGCCCGAGGTTTGCGGATCGCCTAGCAGTGCCTGCGCCGTCGCGGGCAGCCCGTCGGCCAATTGCACTTCCGCGCCATAGCCGGCCCAGTTGCGTCCCGACGCACCGGTGACGAAGCCATCGGCCGCCAGGCCTTCGACGCCGGGGAGCAGGGGCACCTTCGACCACTCGATCGTTGCCGCCAGGCCGGCGCCGCGTGCGAGCTCGAGCGCGTGCCCCGCCAAGCCGAATCCGGTGACATCGGTCAGGGCGTGCACGCCATCGAGCGCCGCCAGCGCGATGCCCGGCGTATTCAGCCGCGTCGTGCAATCGATCAATTGCCGGTAGCCCTCGATGGACAACTGCTCTTTCTTCAAGGCCGCCGAAAGCACGCCGACGCCGATCGGCTTGCCCAGGACCAGCAGGTCGCCGGCGCGCGCATCGGCGTTGCGCTTGACCCGCGCCGGATCGACGAGGCCCATGACGACCAGGCCGTAGATCGGCTCGACAGAGTCGATGGTGTGGCCGCCGGCGATCGGAATGCCGGCCGCACGGCAGACGGCCTGGCCGCCGCGCACGATCTCGCCGATCGCCTCCAGCGGCAGCTGGCTGACCGGCATCGCCACCAGCGCCAGCGCCATGATCGGCTTGCCGCCCATCGCGTAGACGTCGCTGATCGCATTGGTGGCGGCGATGCGGCCGAACTCGTAGGGGTCGTCGACGATCGGCATGAAGAAATCGGTGGTCGCGATCAGGGCCTGGGTGTCGTTCAGGCGATAGACCGCGGCGTCGTCGGCGGTCTCGATGCCGACCATCAGCTCCGGCGGAATCAATCCGCCGGCGTTGCTCTTGAGGATCTCGGAGAGCACGCCGGGTGCAATCTTGCAGCCGCAGCCGCCGCCGTGCGAGAAGCTGGTCAGCCGCAGCGGCGCCAGCGGATTGGGGAGGGAAGAACGGCCGGTATCGGTCATGGTGATGTGCATCTTCAGGGATCTTGATGGCAGACCATTATCGAAGCCGGCCGCGCTCCGGGCTGCCGGCATGGCTTCCTACAATCGCCGCATGAAACAACTCCGGCGCGGACCGGGAGCCGCCCATGCGTGAGAGCGACCACCGACACACGCAGCCCACCCGCGTGGCCGACCTGCACCGCTTCGACACGCTGATCGACGCCCGCTCGCCGGCCGAGTTTGCGCTCGACCACATTCCCGGCGCCATCAACTGCCCGGTACTGGACGACGAAGAACGGCGCATTGTCGGCACGCTGTACAAGCAGCGCGGCGCCTTCGAGGCGCGGCGCGTGGGCGGAGCGATGGTGGCGGCCAACCTGGCGCGCCATCTGCGCGAGCGCTTCGCCGACCAGCCCGCCGACTGGCGCCCGCTGGTCTACTGCTGGCGCGGCGGCCTGCGCAGCGGCTCGATGGTGACCTGGCTGCGCCTGGTGGGGTGGGACGCGCAGCAACTGGCCGGCGGCTACAAGAGCTTTCGCCATCACGTGCTGGCGCAGATCGCTTCCATCTGCCCGCAACTCCAGCTGCGCGTGATTTGCGGCGCGACGGGCAGCGCCAAGACCCGCGTGCTGCAGGCGCTGGCGGCGCGCGGCGCGCAAGTGCTCGACCTGGAGCACTGCGCCAGCCACAAGGGGTCGCTGCTCGGTGCGCTGCCCGGCATCGCGCAGCCGTCGCAGAAGCAGTTCGAGACGCGCATCGCGACCTGCTTCGACGCCCTCGACCTGTCGCGCCCGCTCTATGTCGAAGGCGAGAGCGCGCGCATCGGCCGCCTGTCGCTGCCGCTGCCGCTGGTGGCGCGAATGCGTGCCGCCGAGTGCATCGAAGTCCAGGCCACGCCGGCCGCGCGGCTGGACTACCTGCTGCGCGACTATGCCTACCTGGGCGACGACCGCGAGGCCCTGGCCGGGCAACTCGACAAGCTCAGGGAACTGCAAGGCAAGGCCGTGGTGCAGCGCTGGCAGCAGTGGGCGCTCGCCGGCGAGCTGCCGCAGTTGTTCGCGGAACTGATGGCGCTGCACTACGACCCGCACTACGAGCGCTCCCAGGCTCACCACTTCCAGCGCTGGCCCGGGCGCCAGCGGATCGCGGCCATGGACCTCACGCCAGCGGGCATCGAGGCGCTGGCGGATACGATGCTCGCCAGCCGGCCTTAGCGAGGCCGTTGCGCGGCATATCAGCAGCTACCCGGCGCCGCCCAATTGCGCCTTCAGGAATGCCACCGTGCGCGCCCATGCCAGCTGGGCTGCAGCCGCGTCGTAGCGCGGGGTCGTGTCGTTGTTGAAGCCGTGCTGCGTACCCGGATACTGAAACGCCGTGAAGTTCACGCCCGCGGCCTTCAGTGCCGCCTCGTAAGCGGGCCACGCGGCATTGATGCGCTCGTCGACCTCCGCCCGATTCAACAGCAGCGCGGCCTTGACCTTGACGGCTTCGGCCGGAGGCGGCGTGTTGCCGTAGAAAGCAACGCCGGCGTTCAGCTCGGGCAAATTCGTGCTCAGCAGGTGGACCATGCCGCCGCCCCAGCAAAAGCCGACTGCGCCGATCTTTCCCGTGGCATCGGGGCGCGACCTGAGCCAGCCGACGGCAGCGATGAAATCTTGCAGGGCGTGGGCCTGGTCCAGCTTGGCGAAAGCCTCGCGCGCCTTGTCTTCGTCGCCGGGATAGCCTCCCAGGGGCGTCAACGCATCGGGGGCGAAAGCCATGAAGCCGTCCAGCGCCAGGCGGCGCGCGATATCTTCGATGTGCGGATTGAGTCCACGGTTCTCGTGGATCACCAGCACGGCCGGCAAGCGCTTGGCGCCCGCGGCGGCCGGGCGCACCAGGTAACCCTTGACCGTGCCGCTGCCGGCCGGCGAGGGATAGCCGATGCGCTCGATCCTGAGCTTCGGATCGTCCGGCGCCACCTGCTGGCCGGCCGCGAAATCGGGGCTCAATGCCGCGAGCATGCCGGCGGCGCTGAGTCCGACCTTGGCGAACTTCTGCGCTTGGCCGAGAAAGCCCCTGCGGTCCAGGTCGCCATGGACGTAGGCATCGAAAAGAATGAGCAGTTCCTGGTCGAAATCATGCGCTGCAAGGCGAGGCTGCATCGGGGGCTCCCTGAAAAAACCGATGCAAGCATATCGCGCAGCCGCGCACCCGTCGTCCGCCGCCCCGAAACGAAGACAGCATCCGCTGACAGCCAGCCGCGAACGGCATCGAAGCCACGGCAGGTCCCGCTGGCGAGCAGGGCGGTGACGCCGAGCATCGCCGCGGTATGAACCGCGACCGCCGCCAGCGCCAGCATCAGCGAGCCCGATGCGCCGATCTCCCGGGCCGAGCCGTGCCCCATGCAAAGCGGGACCAGTGCCGGCAGCAGCATCCATCCCCCGCCATGTGCCGTGGCCATCACGAAGGACCAGAGCGCCATGCCGACCTGCCCGGCCGGTGCGCGCAGCCGGCCGGCTGCGCGGCCGCGAAAGGCCATCGCCACGGCGACCACCAGCAACCCCGCGGCCAGCCCGAGCAGCACGCCGCGCCGTACCGACACGCCGAGCAGCACCGCGGCGGCCGCCAGCGCGACCGATGCGGCGTGCCCGACGGCGATCGGCAGCAAGGCCCGCAGGGCCGGGGC
>DASXKG010000159.1:0-2527 GCA_036496965.1 Variovorax sp. | reverse complement strand
CGACCGCCTCGGGCTTGACGAGGGCGACGTAGCGGTCGATCACCCGGCGTTCTTCCAGGTGCTTGACGCGCCGCAGTACGGCGCTGGGAGAGAGGCTCACCTGCTCCGCCAATTGGTCGTAGGTGGCGCGGCCATCGGCCTGCAAGCTGCGCAGGATCTGCCGATCGATCTTGTCGAGTGCTTCCATGCCCTCCATTTTGCAGTTTTCCTGCGCAACTTGGTCAAAAAAAGCCCGACAACGCCGAAATCATGATCGCCCGCGCTTTTACAGTTCCGTACGGACGCCGCCCATGCGCGGCCGGACACTGATCACCCCACCCTTTGTCGAACCCCTTCGGAGACCGCCCCCCAATGAGCACCACCGACACCGCCGCCTTCACGCCCTGGGAGAACCCGATGGGCACCGACGGCTTCGAATTCATCGAATACGCGGCGCCCGATCCCGCCGCCATGGGCCGCGTCTTCGAGCAGATGGGCTTCAGGCCGATCGCCAGGCATCGCCACAAGAACGTACTGCTGTACCGCCAGGGTACGATCAACTTCATCATCAACTCGGAGCCGGATTCCTTTGCCCAGCGCTTCGCGCGCCAGCATGGCCCGAGCATCTGTGCCATCGCCTTCCGGGTGCAGGATGCCAAGGCTGCCTACGAGCGGGCCACCGGCCTGGGGGCCTGGGGTTTCGCGCCAGGCGCCGGCCCGGGCGAACTGAACATCCCGGCTATCAAGGGCATCGGCGACAGCCTGATCTACTTCGTCGACCGCTGGCGCGGCAAGAACGGCGCGCAGCCGGGCGACATCGGCAACATCGGCTTCTACGACGTGGATTTCGAGGCGCTGCCCGGCCTCACTGCCGTCGAAGCGCTGGCACCCGAAGGCCACGGCCTGACCTACATCGACCACCTGACGCACAACGTGCACCGCGGGCGGCTCAAGGAGTGGGCCGACTTCTACGAGCGCCTGTTCAATTTCCGCGAGATCCGCTACTTCGATATCGAAGGCCAGGTCACGGGCGTGAAGAGCAAGGCCATGACCAGCCCCTGCGGCAAGATCCGCATCCCGATCAACGAAGAGGGCAACGAAAAGGCCGGCCAGATCCAGGAATATCTGGACACCTACCACGGCGAAGGCATCCAGCACATTGCCATGGGCTCGCGCGACCTGCCGCATTCGGTCGACGCGCTGCGCGCCTCGGGCGTGAAGCTGCTCGACACCATCGACACCTACTACGAGCTGGTCGACAAGCGCATTCCCGGGCATGGCGAGAATGTGGCCGAGCTGCAGCAGCGCAAGATCCTGATCGACGGCAAGAAGGGCGCGCTGCTGTTGCAGATCTTCAGCGAGAACCAGCTCGGCCCGATCTTCTTCGAGTTCATCCAGCGCAAGGGCGACGACGGCTTCGGCGAAGGCAACTTCAAGGCGCTGTTCGAAAGCATCGAGCTCGACCAGATGCGCCGCGGCGTGCTGAGCGCCGCACAATAGGCGCCCCGTCCGCGCCTTCGCCGCGGACCCATCGAGGAGCCTATACATGATCGCGTCGTCGCTTCGCACCTTCCTGCCCTGGCTTGCCGCCCTGACGCTCGCACTCGCGGGCTGTGCGACGGCGACGCCACCAGGCAGCAATACAAGCGGCAGCAGCGGCGGCGCGAGCGTCTCGCGCCTGGACGCCGTGCAGAAGGCCGGCGTCCTGCGCATCTGCACGCCGGGCGACTACCGGCCCTTCAGCTTCCAGAAGCCCGATGCCGCGTACGAAGGCATCGACGTCGATCTGATGGCCGGCTTCAGCGCCAGCCTGAACGCCAAGCCGCAGTGGATCAAGACCACCTGGGCGAACCTGCTGCCCGACCTGAATGCCGGCAAGTGCGACATGGCGGTCGGCGGTATCTCGGTCACCACCGACCGGCAGAAGGCGGCCTTCTTCAGCGCGCCCTACATGGTCAACGGAAAGACACCGATCGCGCGCTGTGCCGATGTCGCCAAGTACCGCAGCGTGGCGCTGATCGACAAACCGGGCGTGCGGGTGATCTTCAATCCGGGCGGCAGCAACGAGCGCTTTGCGCGGGCCAACTTCAAAGAAGCCACGCTGATCGCCCATCCGGACAATCTGACAATCTTCGACGAGATCCTGGCCAAGCGCGCCGACGTCTTCGTGACCGAGAGCGCGGAGGCCATCACGCAGCAGAAACTCAAGCCGGGACTGTGCGCCGTGAACCCCGACAAGCCGCTGCAGTACGGCGAAATGGCCTGGCTGCTGCCGCGCGATGACGTGGCCTTCAAAGCCTACGTCGACCAGTGGCTGCATCTGTCGCTGGCCAGCGGCGACTTCCAGCATGTGATGGACCACTGGCTGCAATAACCTAGCTGTCGAGAAGCGCCAGGGTCGCGCGGCGCAGCGGCCGATGGAAGGCCAGTTCGACATGCCCCTGCCCCTCCACCAGGCGGTTGTCCGCGCCGGCCAGACGGGTCGTCGAAGGTGGAAAGACGATGTTGTCGCAGTTCGAATGCCAGCAGGTGAACGCGGCCGCGCGCG
>DASXKG010000158.1:0-5693 GCA_036496965.1 Variovorax sp. | reverse complement strand
GAGTTCGACGAGCACATCCGTCTCGCGGCAGGGACCGAGGCCCGGATGGCGCAAGGCGCCGATGTCGTCTTGTTCTGCGTCAAGTCGCCCGACACCGAGCACAGTGGGGCCGAGCTGGCGCCCTTCCTGGCCCCGCAGGCTCTCGTGCTGTGCCTGCAGAACGGTGTCGACAACGCCGACCGGCTGCGCGGCGTGCTGCCGGGGCACGACGTGGCGGCGGCTGTCGTCTATGTCGCGACCGAGATGGCGGGCCCGGGCCATGTGAAGCACCATGGCCGCGGCGAACTGGTGATCGAGCCGTCGCCCCGCAGCGCGTCGGTGGCGCAGGCCTTTCAGGCAGCCGGCATCCCGGTCGAGATCTCGGACAACGTGCGTGGGGCACTGTGGTCCAAGCTGGTCCTCAACTGCGCCTACAACGCGCTCTCGGCGATCACGCAATTGCCCTACGGTCGGGTGGTTCAGGGGCCGGGCGTGCTCGACGTGATCGAGGACCTGATCGCCGAATGCCTGGCGGTCGCGGCGGCCGATGGCGTCGTCCTGCCGGGCGATGTGCGGGAGGCCGTGCGGCGCATCGTCGAGACCATGCCGACCCAGTTTTCATCGACCGCGCAGGACCTGGCGCGCGGCAAGCCGAGCGAGATCGACCACCTGAACGGCTACGTGCTGCGGCGCGGCGCCACACTGGGCATCGCCACGCCGGTCAACCGCGTGCTGCACACGCTGGTCAAGCTGTTGGAGCTGAAGGCCTCGGCGCTGTCATGACTGCTGCGCTTTAGTCGATCGCCCCGGCCTGTCGCTCGACAAAGGCCATCGCGAAATCGGCGAAGTGGCCGATCGTCTGCCGCATGTGGGCGCGCCGCTCCTTCAGGCTGGTGAGTTGCCGGGCCATCGGTCCGTCGATGAGCAGGAAGGCCAGTCCGTGCACCTGCGCCCAGTAGGTGCTCGCGAGCGACTCGCTGTAGTCGCCGCCGTGCATGAGCTGCACCAGCCGCCTGAGCTGTTCGTGCGCCCGCTCGGAGGCGGCCAGCGCCTCCGGAAAGCGCGCGGCGTCGCAGAGCTCGGGGCGAAACATGATGCGGAACACGCCGGGGTGCTCGAGGGCCAGCCCGACATAGGCCTCGCCCGAGGCGGCCAGGGCGGCCCGCTGGCCGAGGCGTGCGGCCCTGTCGTTGGCGCGTGACAGACGCGCCGTCATCAGGTCGAAGCCGCGCGTCATGAGCGCGGCCAGGATGGTCTCGCGGTCGGCGAAGTGGTGGTAGGGCGCCTGGTGCGTGACGCCCGCCCGGCGCGCGACCTCGCGCATGCTCAGCGCCGACAGGCCTTCGTGCTCGAGCAGCGCCTCGCTGGTGTCGAGGATGCGCTGGCGCAGGTCGGCTGCAGGGACGGGTGGAGCGGCCATGGGATCAGGAGGCGAAAGATCGACTTGACATTGTCTAGTCTAACGCCTATCTTTGCCTTCATCGACTTGACACTGTCTAGTTCATCCAGAGGAACGCCCCATGGTCCACCAGGAACGTCTCACCGCAACGCTCGATGGCGACTTCGTCGTCTTCCTCATCGGCGCCCGGATCAACAAGCCGCTGCGCATCGACAAGTGGTGGCCGGTCGCCAGCGCGATGCCGCGGATGCTCAAGGAACTCGCGCGCCAGCCGGAGCTGGGCCTGCTGCACGCGGAGATGTGGTTCGGCCGTACGCTCATCCTGGTCCAGTACTGGCGTTCCATGGAGCGGCTGCTGGCCTATGCCAAGGACAAGAACCATCAGCATCTGCCGGCGTGGCGCGAATTCAACCAGGCGATCGGCACCGACGGCACGGTCGGCATCTGGCACGAGACCTATGCCGTCTCACCCGGTTCGCACGAGAACATCTACGTGAACATGCCGCCCTTCGGCCTCGGCCGGGCCGGCACGCTGCACAAGGCTGCGGGCGGTCGGCAGTCGGCGGGCGGGCGACTGGCTGGCGGGCTCAGGCCGGCGCCGGGCCGCCCCAAGGCGGCCTGCACCCCCTCGGGGGGCAGCGACCCACACGAAGTGGGGGAGCGTGGGGGCCACGTCGGATCTTGAAGGCACGCTGGATATCGGGCCGCACCTTTGTCGGTGATGCTGATATCGGTCATTGGATTTTTTTAGTGGGCAGGGGAGCGGTGCGGGCCAGGAAGGTCGCGAGGTTCGCCGTCGCGGTGGCGCGCACCTTGCGCCGCAGCGTCGGCGTCCAGCCCAGGAACAGGCCGGGCGCGCCGAGCGCCTGGCGCGACCAGCGCCAGAAATCGAATTCGTCGCGCTGGGTGGCAATCAGGCCTTCGGAGGTGAAGCTGAAGTGCGAGTCGATCGCGTTGTCGACCGTGCGGCCCGTTGCGCTGAAGAGGTAGTGCGCATCCCAGTGGGCCCGCCCGCCGCTGGCGTCGGCCTGCACGTCACGATAGCTCAGCCGCCACACCGAGGCGCCCTTGGCCTTGGTGCTGCTGCACAGCATGCGCCACATGCCGCCGATGTGGCGCGCACTGCGCAGCGAGAAGACCTCGTCGTCGAAGCGCGCGTCCGGCGCGTAGCAGCTGGCCATGGTGTCGGCGTCGAGTTGCGCGAAGGCGTCGTAGAGACGGCGGATGGTCTGTTCGTTGGTCATGGCCCTGCACCTGCCGCCCTCTCAGGCCCGCACCAGTTCGGCCAGTGTCTGCAGCGCGTAGCGCACCGTGGCGGCGCGCACGGCCGCGCGGTCGCCCTCGAAGCGCCGGCGCTCGCTGCGCACCTGGCCGCCGACCGACCAGCCGAACCACACGGTGCCGACCGGTTTCTCCGGCGAGCCGCCGGCAGGTCCCGCCACGCCCGTGACCGAGACGGCCACCTGCGCGCGCGAGCGGGCGATCGCTCCTTCGACCATCGCGCGGGCCACCGGCTCGCTCACCGCGCCGTGCGCTTCGATCAGCGCCATGTCGACGCCGAGCAGTTCGCTCTTGGCCTCGTTGGAGTAGGTGACGAAGCCGCGTTCGAACCAGTCGCTGGAGCCGGCCAGATCGGTGCAGGCGCCGGCGATCAGGCCACCGGTGCAGCTCTCGGCGCTGGCCATCATCCAGGTCCTGGCCGGCAGCAGCTCGGCCAGCAGGACCACCAGCGCGGGCGTGTCGAGTTCGGCCAGGGAGGTCGGTGGAGTCATCGCCTTGCCTTCATTCACCAGGCACGCCAGGCGGCGATCACCAGCAGCGTGCAGAACGCCGCCACCAGGTCGTCGAACAGGATGCCGAAGCCGGCGGCGGCCCAGCGCACCCGGTCCGAGTCGCCGGCGCGCGGCTTGAACAATCGGTCGGCCCAGCCCACCGGCCCGGGCTTGACGGCATCGAAGAAGCGAAAGAGCCCGAAGGCGATCAGTTGCGCCAACAGGCCGCCGGGCAGCACCAGCCACAACACCAGCCAGAAGGCGACCACCTCGTCCCAGACGATGCTGCCCGGGTCGGCGATGGCCATGTGGCGGGCAGTCACGGTGCAAGCCCACCAGCCGACCGGCAGCGAGACCAGGATCACCCAGCCGATCGCGGCGCTCGAAAGCCAGCGTTCCATCAGCAGGAAAGCGACCCAGCCCCAGAGCGTGCCCACCGTGCCCGGCGCGTGGCGCGGCAGCCCGGAGCCGAAACCGAGCGCGATCAGGTGCGCCGGATGCGCGAACAGGAAGCGCAGCGTCGGGCGCGGCGGGGCGCGAGGAGCTTCGGCGGCGGCTGGAAAGAGGGCTTGCATCAGGCGACAGTGTCGCGCATCTGCGCCCTTCAGGCGACGGCTGGCTCGCCCGTCTCCGCCGCGCTCATGGGCTGTCCGCGCAGCATGGCCACCAGCGCGCTCAGCTGCGTCGGCAGCTGGTCGCCGCGCCAGGCCACGTGCTGGTCCTGCCGGCACAGCACCAGCCGGTGCCGGTAGGCCGGCGGCGCGGCGGCGCGGTCGGCGTCCAGCAGCACGAGCGGCATCCCGCAGTCCAGCGCTGCTTGCTGCAGCGCCGATACGTCGACCTGGGGGTCGAAGCGCAGCAGGGTGTAGCCGGGTCCGAAAGCGTCGTACAGCGAGCGGCCCTCTGCCAGCCAGAAATGCGGCGCCCGGCAACCGGGGACGCTGGAAGGCGTGAAGCCGCCCATCGAATACGCGGGCGCGGCCTCGCCGTCCGCCGCGATGATCGGCGAGCCGGTGTAGAAATAGCCGAAATTGAGGCCGGCACAGCAGAACTGCTGCACGTTCAGGTCGTAGGCCTCGCGGCCGATGTCCGCGCGCAGGGCATCGCCCGCGGCGCCCGGCGCTTCGATGTGGGCCGGGACGGCGCGCCGGGCCCGCATCATCTTTTGCGCATGGTCCATCGCGAACTGCGACACCTGCTCGGTGATGGGCTGGCGTTCGGCCTCGTAGGCGTCCAGGATGCCTTCCTCGGCCCAGCCCTGCAGGCAGGCGGCGAGCAGCCACGAGAGGTTGATGGCATCGGCAATGCCGGCGTTCATCCCGTAGCCGGCATACGGCACCCAGAGATGGGCCGCGTCCCCCGCCAGGAACACGCGCGCGTCGCGGAACCGGTTCGCCACCAGGCGGCGCCCTACCCAGTCCTCCTTGCTGATCACCTCGTAGCGGAAATCCGGACCCACGCCGAGGATCTCCAGGATCGAGCGGTGCCGGTCCACCGAATCGAATTCGGGCTCGTCCGCATTCAGGTGGTTGTGCACCAGCCAGGTCTCGTGACCGTCGATCGCGAAGACGGTGCCGCAGCGGCGCGGATTCACCGCGTAGCAGGACCAGGCCGGCTGGCCCGGGACCATGGCGCGCAGCTGCGGCGCGCGAATGTAGGTGGACTGCACGCGCTGGATGACCGGGGTGCCCTCCAGCCTGGCGCCCATCTGCTTGCGCACGCCGGAGCTGCCGCCGTCGCAGCCCACCAGGAAGCGGCCGCGCAGGCTGAGCGTCTTGCCCGTGTCGAGGTCGACCGCGGTGGCGACCACGCCCTGCGCGTCCTGGGTGAAACCGGTGACCTGGGTCCGGTTGAGCAGCTGCACGCCGGGCAACGCCGCCGCGTGCCGCAGCAGGATCGGCTCCATGTAGATCTGGTTGATGCGGTGCGGCGGCTCGGGGGTCGGCCACCAGGCGTCCGGTCCTTCGGTCTCGGTGTAGCGGTCGCGGCGGCAGGGAATCGGGATGCGCGTCAGCTCGATGCCGGTCATGGTGGTGCGGAACACCACGTCGTTCGGATAGTCGGCCGGCAGTCCCGCGTCGCGCAGCTTCTGCGCCACGCCCAGGCGGCGGAACTGCTCCATGGTGCGTGCCGAGACATGGTTGCATTTCACGTTGGGTGGCTCGGCGAAGCGGCGGATCTCGGCGATCAGGACCTTCAGGCCGCGGCCGGCCAGGTCCATCGCCAGGGTCAGGCCCACGGGGCCGGCGCCGACGATGAGCACGTCGGCTTCGAGTTCTGTGTCTTGCATATCAGTGTTCCACGCTATCAGATGACCCGCGGCGCATGAAACTGGCCCAGCCAAAGGCCAGAGATACCGCGGAACCGGCTTTGCCGGGCCGCTGGTACCGCCCCCTTGAGGGGCTGAGGGCCGCGGCTCCAAGCCTGCCTGCGCAGGCTTGGACGGCCCCGAAGAGCCGCTGCCTCTGGCAGCGACTCGGGGCGCCGTAGGCGCTTCGGGGGTGTTTGTCAGTTCAATCTGGCGCCGCGCGGCAAGGCGGCCT
>DASXKG010000157.1:0-2792 GCA_036496965.1 Variovorax sp. | reverse complement strand
GCGGGGACAAGCCCGCCAGCCCGAACTCGTCCCGGCTCAGGCGCGTGGCGCCCATGCCGTCGAGCACGGGCATTTGGACCGTTCGAAAGGCCATAGGCCGGGATGGCCACTAGGCAGCACAAGGTAATCTTTGTAGTATCTTTGTATGCAAATGCAAAGTACTTCAGAGACCGAGGTGGTCACGCAAAGGGTCGCGGCGCCCTGGCTGCCCATCGAGCGCACCGACGGGCAGGCGCTGAGCTACGACGATTTCCTGGCCCGCTACATGCATCGCAACCGGCCGGTGGTGATCACCAACGTCGCCAGGGAGTGGCCGGCGATGCGCAACTGGACCCCGGAGAATTTCAAGAAGCGCTTCGGCAGCAAGCCGGTCGCGATCGGGTACGAACGCAATATGCCGTTCGACCAGTTCATCGACGAGGTGCTCGCCTCGAGCACGGAAAAGCCCGGGCCCTACATGTACCGGTCGTTCCTGCACGAGGTGCTGCCGGAACTGCTGCCGGACTGCATGCCGCAGAACCCGTTTGCTTTTCCGCGCCGCTACGCCAGCCCCTTGATGCCGGAGAAATGGCGCCGTCCGGACGGTTACCTCAAGCTGCTGATCGGCGGCGTGGGCAGCAAGTTTCCGGTGATGCATTTCGATGGCGAGAGTTCGCACGCCGGCATCACGCAGATCTATGGCGACAAGGAGTTCGTCGTGTTCGCGCCGGAGGATGGTCCCTATCTCTATCCGCGCAAGGCCTTCCCGAACCATTCCTCGGTCGACGACCCGGTGCTGCAGGACCGGGAGCGCTTCCCCCTGCTGGCCAAGGCCACCCTCTACCGCACCGTGCTCAAACCGGGGGACATGATCTTCGTGCCCGCGCACTGGTGGCATGCCGCGCGCGCGCTGTCGACCTCGATCTCGGTGTGCACCAACATGCTGGATTCGTCGAACTGGCCCGGCTTCCAGCGCGAGGTGGTGGACGAAGCCGCCAAGGCCTCGCCGGCGGAGGCGCGCCGGCTCCAGAAGCGTCTCACGACCGTGGACAAGGTGCTGACGCGGCTCGAGCACTTCCAGCAGCGCTCGCCCCAGCTGGCCCGGGCGCTGTTCGTTCCATCACTGCTGGCGCCGCTGTCCGCCGACAGCGCCCCCGACCCCTCGCGCCGGCAACTGCACATCCGCATTCCCACTGCCTGAGCAGGAGCCGACCGTGAAACTCAAATCGCCTGTTGTCCTGTGTTCGACCTGCCTGGGCCTCGCGCTGCTGGGCGCCGGCTGCAGCACCGTGCACCAGGTCATGGGCAACGGCAGCAGCACTGCCACGACGCCGGCCGCCGGCACGGCTGCGGCAGCGCCCGCAGCAGCGCCGGCGCCGGTCGCCAGCGGACCCAAGCCCGGCATGGATGCCATGGGCAACGTCGTCGATTCGTCGAAGGTCGAGGCGGGCAGCGGCCGCACGGTCAAGGGGCTGAACGACTACGAAGGCGAGATCACCGGCAATCCGGGCCCCAACTCGAAGTTCGCCAAGCTGCAGATCGGCATGCCGATGCGCCAGGTGACCGACATCGCGGGGCAGCCGACCGACCAGGGTGCCTACATCACCGGCAAGGCCTTCATCCCCTTCTACTTCGGATCGGACCGGCACCGTTTCGAAATGGTCTACAAGGGTCAGGGGCGCCTGATATTTGCCGGCGGCGGCTTCGGCGACTACACCAGCGGCAACCTGATCTGGATCATCCACAACCCGAACGAGCCCGGTTATCGCTGAACCGTCGGCCGCGGCTAGCGAAGGAACACCCGCTGCATGAACTGCCGGATCGGAAACGCGATCAGCGACTGCAGTGTCGCGGGCAGTTCGAGCGGACGCATCAGCATCTTCAGGGTCGCGCCGGGCGCCAGGTTGAGTCGCACCGTCCGGTTCATGCCGGCACTCATGCGGCGCAGGTAGTCGCCGGGCACCTGGTGGCCGGGTGAGCGCCAGATGGCGATGTGGCGGATCGCGCAGTCGGCGTCCTCGCTCTTGAACTCCATCGTGCGCCGACCCAGCGTGGCCAGCACGCGTGCGCGGCCGAGGCCCTCCTGCGCGCGATAGCGGCGGAAGAAGCGATAGAAGTGCTTGTAGTGGTTGACCTCGTCCCGGGCGATGCGGCCAGCCAGGTCCCTGAGCACGGGTTCGATGGTGCTGCGCGCCAGCGCGCCGTAGTAGGTGGCGGTACCCGTCTCGATCACGCAGCGCGCCGCCATCTCGAGGCCACGGGTGGGCGAGAGCAACTCCACCTTGCAGTAGCCCGCGTATTCGGACATGAAGCTGCGGAACGCGGCATCCCATTCGAACTCCGGCCAGACCCGCCGCACGTAGGTCTCGAGAGCTCGGCCATGCTGCAGTTCCTCAGGCTCCCAATGCTGCGTGAGCCAACTGGTGACTTCTTCGTCGCCCGCGAAAAAGTCCACCAGGTTTTGCGTGTAGAGGTGTGATCCGCTTTCGACGAACGAGGCGGAACACGCCAGGTAGAACGCGGTTTCGTCATTGCGCGCCCGGTCCCATGCGATGCGGGAGAAATCGATCTCCTCGATCGTCCAGCGGGATCGGTATGCGCCGGCGGAGGGCATGGGTGTGGTCGGCTTCATTAGATCGAAAAGGCTGCGGTGTGGCCTCGCGCCTGTCAAGCAGCCAAAAGCTGAAAATCGCTGGCGCAACGCACCTGACCCGCACCTGCATCGGCAAAACCCGCCGCCTCGGCGGGGCCTTCGACGCAGAATGTGATCGTCGAAAGCCGCCTACCCTTGAAGGGGGTCCACATGAAGAAAA
>DASXKG010000156.1:0-12244 GCA_036496965.1 Variovorax sp. | reverse complement strand
CACCGACCAATACCACCAGCCGAAGGCAGCCCCGAGCAGGACCACGATGACGATCGCCGCCGGCCAGACGGACGAGGTGTTGCCGGGCCTGAAATCTGCATCCCGATCGGGCATGGTTCAATCTTCCTTCTCTCTGATGGTCATGGGGACGAATGCGTGGGATCCATTGGAAACCACGCCGGTTCCCCAGGCCGTAACGCCCTGTGACCGCCAAGGAAACCCACGATGGACATCGACTTTGCCAGCATCACCGAACACCAGCGCTACAAGCTCATGGCCAGCCTGATCGTGCCACGGCCGATCGCGCTGGTCACCACGCTCGGCGAAGACGGCATCGTCAACGCCGCGCCCTTCAGCATGTTCAACATGCTGGGCGAGGAACCGCCGATCGTCATGATCAGCGTCAACCGGCTGCAAGACGGGGTGCTGAAGGACACCGCGGCCAACATCGTGCGCAGCGGCGAATTCGTGGTGCACCTGGCCGACGAAGACATCGCCCTGCAGATGCACCGCTGCGGCGAGCGCCATCCGCCGCACGTGAGCGAACTCGACGTGGTCGGATTCACCGCCCTGCCCAGCCGATCGGTCAAGCCGCCACGCATCGCCGAGGCACCGGTGGCCTTCGAATGCACCCTGTGGGAGACGCTGGAGACCGCGAGCCGGCAGATCTTCATCGGTCAGGTGCGCTGGATGCACGCCCGCGACGAGTTGATCGACGCCGACAACTGGCGCGTGCGGCTGCAGCACTACTTCCCGGTCGGGCGCTTCGGTGCCAGCTTCTATGTCAAGACGCGCGAGCGCTACGCGCTTGAGGCGCAGAAGGAAGAACGCAGCACCGCCATCGACGAGATCTGAAGCCGGCCCTCAGGCGTCCAGCCGGACCACATGGGCCCGCTTCGGGTCCACATTGCCGGCATGCAGGTCGGCGATGGCCTGCCCCGCGGCCGCGAAACCCCGGCCTTCGACCAGGCTCATCCAGCGATTGTCCGGCCGGCTGAGCTCGCCGATGAAGCGGCCCTGCGCCTCGTTGAAGCGCCGATTCACTTCCTGCGGACCCCAGTCGGCATTGCGCTTGCGGATCTGGACCGGCGCGAAGTAGAGCAACGGCTTCGGACCGGGCAGCGGCTGCTCTTCGAGAAAGGCCGTCTTCTGCGCCGAGCCGGCGTAGCAGTCGTACTTGAGGGCGCTGCCGAAATGGTGATGGATGGTCGCGCGCAAGCCGTCGTCGCCCGAGAAGTCGACATACAGCGTGGGAACGTCCGCCGGCAGCTGCGTCGCCCCGCCGTAAGGCAGCACCAGGTCGTAGCAGTCCAGGCTCTCGACGAAGCCCCGGTTGCGCTGCGACGTGAGCGCGACCAGTTTCAACCCGTTGCGCCGGCCCAGGCAGAAGGCGGTGCCGTAGGCCGTCTTGCTCGATGCGCTCGAGACGACCACCTGGCGCGCGCCGAAGAAGGCGTTGTCCTCGAGAAAGTCGGCCAGCATGAACGAAGTGATGAAGAGCGGCCGCACCAGCATCTGGTAGTTCTCCAGCGCCTGCACATAGCCGGCGTCCTGGCTGCAGCGCATGTACTGGTTGTAGGCCGAGACCAGTTCGCTGCGATGCGGCGCACCGTCGTAGAAGCCGCGCCCGCTGACGCGCACCGGGCTCATGCGCAAATGGCTCGCGATCGGAAAGTAACCGTAGAAGCGTTCGCCGACCGCCACGCCCTCGACATTCGAGGCCAGCACGTCGGCAAAACCCCAGACAGGCATGTGGACCCAGTCGGCCTCGCCGGTCGGAAAGAAGGACCAGTACTTCATCTGCGCATCCCCGAAGGCCGCGTAGGTGATGTTGTTGGTGGTGAGCGCGAAGCGGTCGATGCGCATCAGCACCTCGCCGGCCGCCAGCGCGCCGCTGTCGTGCGAGGTGCACAGGCGCGTCGTGCCCAGGGCGTCCTTGCGCGTTTCGAGGCGGGTTAAAGTGAATGCGTCGCTCATGTCTGGCTCCTGATGTGGTTCAGAAAATGTATCGCCGTCCCTCCAGCAGCGGGTTCGGAAACAAGACCGAAGCCGCCGCACCCCGCTCCAAGCCCCTGAAACGCCCGACCCAGGCGCGCGGAAAGTTCACCGTGCAGGCCATCTACGACGCCTTTGTTCGGATTTGGCTGGCGGAAGGCTGGGAGGGCGTGAGCACCCGCGCGGTGGCACTCGAAACGGGCATTGCCATCGGCACGCTGTACGACTACTTTCCCGACAAGGAAGCGCTGCTCTCCGGCTATGTGCGCCACTGCATCGAGGCCCTGCTGGCGCGCCTGGAGACCGAGGTGATCGCGCCGCCCGGGCTGCCCTGGCGGGAGCGCCTGGCGCGCCTGGTGCGCATCACCTGCGCGCCTGCCGTCGAGGGATTGCCGACTTTCGACAGCCAGATGCTGATGCTCGAGCATCGGGTGGCCGAACCCAAGCATCACCGGCGCGTCTACGACGAGCTGGCCGGCACCTGGCTGCGGGCCTTCGCGGCCTGCAGCGACCTGCCGCGGCCGGTGCCGCCGGCCGTGGTCCATACCCTCCTGGCCATGGCCTGGGGCGGGTGGCGCTACCGGCTGCTGCTGCGCCCCGAGTTGCCTGACGCCGACTGGGTCGCCGAGGTAGAGGCAACCCTGCTGGCGCGCATCACGCGCCTGGAGGAGGATCCCCCCCATGGCCAGCAGTGAATTCACCGACGTCCTGATCATTGGTGCCGGGCTCTCCGGCATCGGCGCGGCCTGCCACCTGCGGCGCGCCTGCCCCGGACGCAGCCTGGCCATCGTGGAGGCGCGCCAGGCGCTCGGGGGCACCTGGGATCTGTTTCGCTATCCGGGCGTGCGTTCCGACTCGGACATGTACACCCTCAGCTATTCGTTCCGGCCGTGGGCCGGCGACAAGTCGATCGCCGACGGCCCGTCCATCTTGCAGTACCTGCGCGACACGGCGCGAGAAAACGGCATCGAGCCGCTGATCCGCTTCGGCCAGCGCGTGCGCAGCGCCCGCTGGTCCTCGGCAGACGCGCGCTGGACGGTGCAGATCGAACGCGACGCAGGAGAGCCCATCGAGCTGCAATGCGGCTTCCTGCTCAATTGCAGCGGCTACTACGACTACGCCGAAGGCTACAGCCCGGATTTCCCGGGCCGCGAGCGCTTCAGTGGCCAGATCGTGCATCCGCAGCACTGGCCCGAGCAGCTCGAGTACGCCGGCAAGCGCGTCGTCGTGATCGGCAGCGGCGCCACCGCGGTCACGCTGGTGCCGGCGCTGGCCGAGCAGGCCGCCCATGTGACCATGCTCCAGCGCTCGCCCAGCTACGTGCTCTCGCGTCCGTCGGACGACCCCGTGGCCGCCTGGATGCGGCGTCTTCTCGGCGCCGGATTTGCCGGCGGACTGACCCGCTGGAAGAATCTGCTGCTGGCCATGCTGCTTTTCACACAGTGCCGCCGCCGGCCCGACTCGGCCAGATCGATGCTGCTGAAGCTGGTGCGCCGGCAGCTCGGGCCGGACTACGACGTCAGCACCCATTTCACGCCGCGCTACAACCCCTGGCAGCAGCGCCTGTGCCTGGTTCCCGATGGCGACCTGTTCCAGGCCATCCGCGCCGGACGCGCCAGCGTGGTCACGGACCAGATCGAAGCCTTCACCGCCCACGGCCTGCGTCTGGCGAGCGGCGCCGAGCTGCCGGCCGACCTGGTCGTCACGGCCACCGGCCTGAAGCTGCTGGCCGTCGGCCGCATGGAGCTCCAGGTCGACGGCCGGGCGATCGACCCCGCCGGCCTGGTCAACTACAAGGGCGTGATGTTCGGCGGCGTGCCGAACTTCGCATCCATCTTCGGCTATACGAACGCCTCCTGGACGCTGAAGGCAGACCTGGCCAGCCTCTTCGTCTGCCGCGTGCTGAACCACATGCAGCGCACCGTGGCCCGGCAATGCATGCCGGGTGCGGAGGACGCCATGAATCAGCCGCTCGAGCCCATGGTGGATTTTTCCTCAGGCTACTTTCAGCGCTCCCTGGACCGGCTGCCCCGGCAGGGCAAGCGCAAACCCTGGAAGTTCAACCAGAACTACCTGGCTGATTGGGCGGCCCTGCGCTTCGGCGCGATCGACGACGGTGTGATGCGCTTCTCGGCTTGAAGCCTGCGGCCTGTTCACAGGCCCTGGTCAATAGGCGTGCCAGAGCGCCGCAAAGAAGTGGCAGGCGCTGCCGGCCAGCACGAAGAGATGCCAGACGAAATGCGCGAAGCGCAGCTTGGAGTCGAACAGGAACACCACCGCACCCGCCGTGTAGGCCACCCCCCCGACCACCAGCCAGGTGAGGCCGCCGGCCGACATGCGCTCATACAACGGCACGGCCGCAATGGCCGCCATCCAGCCCATGGCGACGTACAGTCCGGTCGACCACAGCGGGTGGCGCAGGCGGTTGAAGAGCTTGGCGGCCACACCCAGCGCTGCGGCGCCCCACACGGCCCCGAACAAGGCCCAGCCCGACGGCCCGCGCAAGACCCCGAGCAGGAAGGGCATATAGCTGCCGGCGATGAACAGATAGATGGCCGCGTGGTCGCAGCGGTTGAGCCACAGCTTGGCGCGACCCAGCGGCAGCGCGTGGTAGAGCGTGGAGATCAGGTACATGAGGATCATCGTCCCCGCGAACAGGCTGGCGCCGACCACCGCCGCCGCGCCACCCTGCCGCGCGGCGCTGTAGACCAGGATCGGCAGCGCCGCGATCGCGAGCATCGCACCCACGCCATGGCTCAAAGCATTCATCAGCTCTTCCATGGCGGTCTGGTCGCGCTCGGCGACAGCCACCTGCGGTTGCGCCGCGGGCCAGAGTTGTTGTTGCTGCTGCAGCAAGGTCATTCGAATCCTCCGAGGGGTCGCTGTGGGGTTGTCTCGCGAAGCGCCCAATATGCCTTCGACAGGAGATCGATCGCAGGGGAAGTGTGCAAAGGCTCGGGGGAAGCGTCCGTCAGTACTGCGAGATTGTTCTTGTCGGCGGCGTCCCTTGGCTGGCGCAGGGCCTTCGTGGCTGCAGGTGGCTTCCAGTGGATCGCGCTGGAATAAAAAAAGAGGCCGAAGCCTCTGATTTCAAGGGTTGCAGACTTCGCTGGAGTTCTGCGCAACCAGATCTGGAGCGGGAGAAGAGTCTCGAACTCTCGACCTCAACCTTGGCAAGGTTGCGCTCTACCAACTGAGCTACTCCCGCGAGAGCATTCGATTGTAGGGGATCACCAAAGGCTCACTCGGTCTCGGCCGCTTCGTCCTCGTTCTCCCCCGCCGGCAGATGGATCAGCCCGGTGCGCAGGTCGTATTCGAACACCTCGCCGTAGCGGCCCCATTCGATCGCCGTCTTCAGCACCCGCTCGGCAGTGGCCTCGTCCAGGCTTTCGGTCAGCAGTTCGATGAAAGGCTCCTGCGGCAGCTCGCCCGATGGCGCCTGCTCCAGGCTGTGGCGGATGTGCGCGGCCAGCGGCACCCGTTCGAGCAATTGCTGGCCGAGCAGCTGCTGGCGCTGGGTGTGGGGAGCCTCCACATAGCGGCGGCCCAGTTCGGTGAGGTGCAGATCGGCATCGGCCAACTGGGCAAAGCCGAGCAGCGCCAGCGCCTCGGTCAGCGGCAGCAGGTCGTCGTCGGTGAGTTCGGATTCCTCGGCCAGCTGCGGCAGGTCGGCGCGGCCCTCGCGGCCGTCCTCGACCAGCATCTCGAGCAGGGCCTCCATGCGGCCCACGTCGGCATCGGGCAGGCGGTCGCCCACTTCCATGCGCTCCGGCTCTTGCGCCGTGCTGCCGGCCACGGGCGCACTGGCGGTCATCAGGGCATAGGCTTCGTCGATCAGGGCGCGCACCGCGGGGCTGTCGACCTCGCGCGGGCGCGCCAGGCGAATCGGCAGCTCGGCGCGCACGCGGCCGGGGTCGGCGGCGAAGATCAGGATGCGATCGGCCATCAGCACCGCTTCCTCGATGTTGTGCGAGACGATCAGCATGGCCTTGGTCGGCATCGTGCCGCTGCCCCACATGGCCAGGATGTCGTCGCGCAGGCGTTCGCCGGTCAGCACGTCGAGGGCCGAGAAAGCCTCGTCCATCAGCAGCACCTCGGGCTCGACCACCAGCGCGCGCGCGATGCCCACGCGCTGGCGCATGCCGCCGGACAGTTCGCGCGGCAACGCGCCTTCGAAACCGGCCAGGCCGATCAGGTCGATGGCGCCGCTGGCCAGCCGCGCCCGCTCGCCCGGCTCGACGCCGCGCGCCTCCAGGCCGAGCTCGACGTTCTGCTGCACCGTGAGCCAGGGAAAGAGCGCGAAGGACTGGAACACCATCGCGATGCCGCGGGCCGGTCCGTAGAGCGGCTGTCCGCGGTAGCGCACGTTGCCGGCGTCGACGCCGATCAGGCCGGCCAGGATTCGCAGCAGGGTCGACTTGCCCGAGCCCGACTGCCCCAGCAGCGCGACGATCTCGCCTTCGACCAGGCGAAAGTCCACGCCTTCCAACACCGAGCGCGCGGCGCCGTCGGCGGAGCGGAAGGACTTGCCCACGCCTTGCAATTCAACGATGGCTTCGGCCATGAAATCTTCCCCTTGCGTTCCTAGAAATGCATTCGATCCTCGGCCAGCTCATAGAGTTTGCGCCAGACGAAATGGTTCATGGCCATCACGAACACGCACATCACGCCGATACCCAGCGCGATGCGCGGGAAGTCGCCGATGGCCGTCATGTGGGCGATGTAGCTGCCCAGCCCGGCCGCCTGCAGGGTGGTGTCGCCCCAGGTCACGTACTCGGCCACGATGCTGGCGTTCCAGGAGCCGCCGCTGGCGGTGATGGCCCCGGTGACGAAGCTCGGGAACACCGCCGGCAGCAGGTAGCGCTTCCAGCGCAGCCAGCCGCCGAGCCCGAGGTTGCGCGCCGCATAGCGCAGCTCCGTCGGCACGCTGGAGGCGCCCGCGATCACGTTGAAGAGCAAATACCACTGGGTGCCCAGCACCATCAGCGGCGCCAGCCAGATGTTCGGATTCAGGTGCCAGCGCACGATGAACAGCACCGCGACCGGGAACATCAGGTTGGCCGGAAAGGCGGCCATGAACTGCGCCACACCCTGCAGCCGCCCGGCCCAGCGCGGGTTCATGCCGATCCAGATGCCGATCGGCACCCAGACCGCCGCCGCCAGCGCGATCAGCACCAACACCCGGATCATGGTGTAGAGGCCGAGCAGGAACACATGGGCGACCTCGCCCCAGCCGACCTCGGCGTGGATGAAGCGCACCAGCCATGCCGCCGCCAGCAGCACGGCCGCCGCCACCGCGGCGTCCCAGACCCGCGCCGCCGTCGGATTGGGCGTGCGCGGCCGCGAGGCGATGGAGGTGCCGTCGTGATGGCGCCGGAACAGCACCAGCGAGCGCTCCAGCAAGCGGGCGGCATTCACCATGAAATGCTTGATCCGCTCGGTGCGGCGCAGCCAGGTCAGCAGCCAGGAGTGCGGCGCGTCCTCGCCGCTGCCTTCCTCGAAACGGAATTTGTCGGCCCAGGCGATCAGCGGCCGGAAGAACAGCTGGTCATAGAGCGTGATGCCGATCAGCATGCCGCCGATGGCCCAGCCGATCGCGCCCAGGTCGCGCGCCTCGATCGCCATCGCGATGTAGGAGCCGACACCGGGCAGCTTGATGTTCTGGTTGGACACCGAGATCGCCTCGGAGGCCACCACGAAGAACCAGCCGCCGGACATCGACATCATCATGTTCCAGAGCAGCCCGGGCATCGCGAACGGCAGCTCGAGGCGCCAGAAGCGATGCCAGTTGGACAGCTGGAACACCGAGGCCGCCTCGCGCAGCTCCGCCGGCACGGTGCGCAGCGACTGGTAGAGGCTGAAGGCCATGTTCCAGGCCTGCGAGGTGAAGATGGCGAAGATCGCCGCGCATTCCACGCCCAGCAGGTTGCCCGGGAAGAGCGCGATGAAGCCGGTCACCGTGATCGACAGGAAGCCCAGGATGGGGATCGACTGCAGGATGTCGAGCATCGGCACCAGCACCTTCTCGGCCGCCTTGTAGCGGGTGGCCAGCACCGCGAAGACGCAGCTGAAGATGAGCGATGCGCCCAGCGCGAGGAACATCCGCAGCGTGGTGCGCAGCAGGTAGTACGGCAGCATCCACGGCTCGAGGCTGATCGGCAGCGGCTGGCCCAGCTCATAGGGCCGCGCCATCTGGCTGCCGCCGAAGGCCAGTGCGAACAGCGTCGCCAGGACCAGCGGCAGCAGGGCCCAGTCCCAGCGGTTGCCGCCGGACATGACAGCCGAGCGCGGGAAGAAGCGTTTGTCGAGCATGAGCGGCAATAAGGGTTCGGTTCACGGACCCTGTCCGCGGCGCGGCGCCATTGTGCCTTTTCCGCTCGACACCGGGATGACACACGAGCGTGCTAGGGGGCGTCCGGCGGCCCCGGGTTCCCGCGCCCTAGGGCGGAAAGGCGCCGAGCCCCTGCCCCGGCTCGCCGTCGCCGGCCGGCGTGTGCGCCACGTTCATGACCCAGCAGACCATCGCGAAATAGCCCACCAGTGCACTCAGCTCGACCACCGAGCGCTGGCCGAAGCGCGCCTCGGCGGCCGCGTAGGTCGGCTCGCTGACGCCGTGCTGATGCAGCAGTTCGAAGGCGAAGTCGATCGCCAGCTGCTCGTCCCCGGCCAGCGGCTGCGGCCGCCGCCCGAGTCGCAGCGCCTCGATCGCGTCGGCGCTGACGCCCGCCTTGCGCGCAGCCTGTGCATGCAAGGCCCATTCGAACTGGTTGCCGGTGTGGCGCGCGACGGCGCAGATGACGACTTCTCGAACCCGCGGCTCGATGGCGCTGTCGAAGCGCAGGTACTCGCCCACGCTGCCCACGCGTTCCATCAGAACCGGGCTTTGCAGCAGCGGCACGAAGGGCCCGAAGACCGCCTTGCGGGGACCGTCGATCAGGGCCTGCGCGGCCACGCGCTGCGCCTCGGTCATGGCATCCGCGGCCGGCATCGGCACGCGTTCGGCCCAGGGTGTGGTGTGGCCCTGAGGGATCATGGTGAATTTTCCTTCTTCAGTTCAGTGTTCGCCTGTTGGGCTCATGGCGAGCCATGCCGCGCTCGCCAGCAGCGCCAGGGCACCCGACGCCAGCGCGATGAACAGGCCGCCGAAGCCCTGCGCCTTGCCGCTGAGCATCGAGGACAGCACCGGCCCGGCCATCTGCCCGATGGCGAAGGCCGCGGTCATGCGGCCGAGCGCTCGCGTCGGGTCGCCGATGCTGGCCGACTTGGCCGCCTGCATGCCGGCCATCGTCGCGACCATGAAGGTGCCGCCCACCAGCACCGCGGCCGCCCCGACCGTGAGCGCCGACAGATGGATCACCGGCAGCAGGCAGCCCGCAGCCATCAGCACCAGGCTGCCGGCCAGCACGCGCTGGCGCGAGGCCCTGGCCAGAACCATGCTGGCGAACAGCGTCGACAGCGCAGCCGCGGCGCCGAACACCGGCCACGCGGCACCGAACACCGAAGGGTCGTCGACGACCGCGCGTGCGAGCACCGGAAGAAAGGTGGCGGGCAGGATATAGCCGAAGCCGAGCACGCCATAGCAGATCACCAGGCCCCAGGGCGTCCTGGCCGCCGCCGGGCCATGGCCGGCACGGGTTGGCGCCGGGGCCGGGGCGGCCGCCTCGCGCGGCATCAGCAGCGCCACCACCAGCAGGCCCGCCAGCGCCAGCGCGCCGAGCTGCAGCCACAGCGCATCGGGCGCGACATCCGCTGCACCGGCGCGCCAGCAGTACAGGCCCGCGAGCGCGATGCCCAGGCCCACGCCGGCATAGAGCAGCCCGGCACCGGAGGGGTTGTCGAAGCGAGCCAGCCAGGCCAGGCACCAGACGCTGGTGCTCACCAGGGCCCAGGCGCTGGCCGCGCCGGCGACGAAGCGCAGCAGCAGCCAAACGGCAAGCGACGGCGTGAGACCCATCGCGGCCGTGGACAGCACGATCGCCGCCAGTGCCACCAGCCCGATGCGCTGCGGCGACATCGGCAGCCGGGAGGTGGTCAGGGCGCCCAGCAGATAGCCCGCGTAGTTGGCGCTGGCCAGCCATCCGGCATTGGCCACGTCGACCCCGCCGGCGCGGATCATCAAGGGCAGCATGGGCGTGAAGGCGAAGCGCCCGATGCCCATCGCCACCGCCAGCACCAGCAAGCCCGCCGTGCAGACCGCGAGGAAGGAAGGCCGGGTTGCGACCAGGGAAGTGTTCGACATGGAAAGCCATTAGACGCAGAATGTGCTTGGCCCACAAATGAATTATCAAGAACAATCGTTCTTCAAATGAGAACCATCGACCTGGACTCCCTGGACATCTTCCGCACCGTCGTGGCCGAGGGCGGCGTGATCCGCGCGGCCGACAAGCTCCATCGCGTGCAATCGAACGTGACCACCCGCATCCAGCAGCTCGAAGGCCGGCTCGGCCACAAGCTCTTCCATCGCCAGGGCCGCACGCTGGCGCTGTCGCCGGCCGGCCGCAAGTTGCTGCCCTATGCGGAACGGCTGCTGCGCCTGGCCGACGAAGCCGAAAGCGAGTTGCGCAGCGACCAGCCGCTCGGCACGTTTCGCCTTGGCTCGCTCGAAAGCACCGCAGGCAGCCGGCTGGCACCGGTGCTGTCGCGCTATCACCAGCTGTATCCGGGGGTCGTGGTCGAGTTGGCGACCGGCACCACGGGCGCGCTGCTGAAGAAGGTGAATGCCTTCGAGGTCGAGGCCGCCTTCGTCTCGCAGCCCTTCTCGGCGGTGGGCCTCGAGACCAAGGCCGTGTTCGAGGAAGAGCTGGTGCTGGTGACGGCGCGCAGCGTGCCCTTGGTCAGCCGGCCGCGCGACCTGGCGGACGCGACCCTGATCGCCTTTGCCCAAGGCTGCTCCTATCGGCGGCTGCTCGAGCAATGGCTGGGCAAGAGCGGTGCCGCGCCGTCGCGCTCGCTCGAATTCTCTTCCTACCAGGCGATGATCGCCTGCGTGGCCGCGGGGACCGGCTTCGCGATCGTTCCGGTGTCGGTGCTCAAGGCGCTGCGCGCGACCGCTGACGTCCGCCAGCACCCCTTGCCGGAACGGCTGCGCCGCAATCGCACGCACCTGATCTGGCGCGGCACGCCATCGGCGGCGCTGGCGCGATTGATCGAGATGCTGGACTGAACGCCGAGGCCCTGCGCCGGTTTCGGAAACCGCGGGCTTGTCAGGCCGCGGCGACCGCCGACGGTGCCGCGCCGGCAATCTGCCGCAGCGCGCGCTCGAAAACCGCCACCGGCTGGCCACCCGAGATCAGATGCCGGTCGTTGATGATGATGGCCGGCACCGAATGAATGCCGGCATCGGTGTACATGCGCTCGCGCTCGCGGGTTTCGGCCGCGTATTCGTCGCTCTGCAGGATGGCCTTCGCCCGCTCGGCATCGAGGCCGGCCGAAGCCGCCAGGCGCAGCAGCACCTGCGCATCCGAGGGGTTCTCGCCGTCGCGGTGGTAAGCCTCGAGCAGCGCCTTCTTCAGCGCGGCCTGCTTGTCCAGCCCTTCGCGTTCGGCCCAATACAGCAAACGATGGGCATCGAAGGTGTTGTACACGCGCGAGCGCCCCGCCGGGTTGAATTCGAAGCCGACCTCGGCGCCGCGGGCGCGGATGGCCGCCCGGTTCTGGGCCTGCTGTTCGCGGCTGGACCCGTACTTCTGGTTCAGGTGCTCGAAGGCGTCCTGGCCTTCGGGCGGCATCTGCGGGTTGAGTTCGAAGGGCTGGAAACGCAGCTCGGCCCCGATGTCCGGCGCCACGTTGCGCAGCGCGGTCTCGAGGGCGCCCAGGCCGACGGCGCACCAGGGGCAGGCCACGTCGGAAACGAAATCGATCTTCAGGCGAGAGGTCATGGCAGGGTCATCCAAAAAATAGGCACCAGCCGATGATGGGGTCGAAGGCCCGTGTTTCAACCGGCGTCCGCCGGCAGTGCCTGGCCGTGCTGGATGCCGGCGACCGCACCGCTGGCGGGGTCCGACACCTCGAGTTGGGCTCTCAACGCCAGCACCTGCGCCAGGGCGATCGCGCCGGCCGCCTCGGCCAGGGTGGGATCGAAGCATCCGTCGGCGGCCTCGCGGGGCAGTTCGGCACGCACGCGGTCGATGTTGGCGCGCATGCGTTGCGCGTCGACCCGCAATCCGGGCAGGGCCGCCGCCAGCGCGCGTGCGCTGCCATGGGCACACAACAGGAGCTGCGGCCATTCGGCCAATTCGGCCTGCCAGCC
>DASXKG010000155.1:0-1663 GCA_036496965.1 Variovorax sp. | reverse complement strand
GACGCCGTAGGGCCGCGCCAGCACGCGCAGCCGGTGCACGTCGATCAGGGTCTGCGCCTGCGGCGGCAGCTTGCCGAAGCGGTCGACGATTTCCTCCAGCAGCAGGTCGATCTGCTCGGGCGTCCGCGCGGTGGCGAGCTTCTTGTAGAACGACAGGCGCAGGTGCACGTCGCCGCAGTAGTCGTCGGGCAGCAGGGCGGGCGCGTGCAGGTTGATCTCGGTCGTGACCGCAAGCGGCGCGAGCAGGTCGGGCTCGCGGCCGGCCTTGAGCGAGCGCACCGCTTCGGCCAGCATCTCGTTGTAGAGCTGGAAGCCGATCTCCATCATGTTGCCGCTCTGGTTCTCGCCCAGTACCTCGCCGGCGCCGCGGATCTCCAGGTCGTGCATGGCCAGGTAGAAGCCGGAGCCGAGCTCCTCCATCTGCTGGATCGCGTCCAGCCGCTGCGCCGCCTGCTTGGTCAGGCCGTCGATCTCCGGCACCATCAGGTAGGCGTAGGCCTGGTGATGGCTGCGCCCCACCCGGCCGCGCAGCTGGTGCAACTGAGCCAGGCCGAACTTGTCGGCGCGGCTCATCACGATGGTGTTGGCGGTGGGCACGTCGATGCCGGTCTCGATGATGGTCGAGCACAGCAGCAGGTTGTAGCGCTGGGCGACGAAATCGCGCATCACCCGCTCCAGCTCGCGCTCCGGCATCTGGCCGTGGGCCACGGCGATGCGCGCCTCGGGCAGGATTTGCTCGAGCTTCTGGCGCCGGTTCTGGATGGTCTCCACCTCGTTGTGCAGGAAGTAGACCTGGCCGCCGCGCTTCAATTCGCGCAGCACCGCCTCGCGGATCACGCCGGTGCCCTCGTTGCGAACGAAGGTCTTGATCGCCAGCCGGCGCTGCGGCGCGGTGGCGATCACGCTCAGGTCGCGCAGGCCTTCCAGCGCCATGCCCAGCGTGCGCGGGATCGGCGTGGCCGTCAGCGTCAGCACGTCGACCTCGGCGCGCATGGCCTTCATGGCCTCCTTGTGGCGCACGCCGAAGCGGTGCTCCTCGTCGATGATGAGCAGCCCCAGGTTCTTGAACTTGACCGACTGCGAGAGCAGCTTGTGGGTGCCGACGACGATGTCGACGCCGCCGTCGGCCAGGCCCTTGGCGGCGGCCGTGATTTCCTTGGCCGAGCGGAAGCGGCTCATTTCCGCCACCTTGACCGGCCATTTGGCGAAGCGGTCGACCAGCGTCTGGTAGTGCTGCTCGGCCAGCAGCGTGGTCGGGGCCAGGAAGGCCACCTGCTTGCCGCCGGTCACCGCCACGAAGGCGGCGCGCAGCGCCACTTCGGTCTTGCCGAAGCCGACGTCGCCGCAAACCAGGCGGTCCATCGGCTGCGGCGAGACCATGTCCTGGATCACGGCATGGATCGCGGCCTTCTGGTCGGCGGTTTCGTCGAAGCCGAAGTCGTTGGCAAAGACCTCGTAGTCGGGCGCCGAGAAGCGGAAGGCATGCCCTTCGCGCGCCGCGCGGCGGGCATAGATGTTGAGCAGCTCGGCGGCCGAATCGCGCACCTGCTCGGCGGCCTTGCGCTTGGCCTTTTCCCACTGGCCGGAGCCCAGCTTGTGCAGCGGCGCCTCGTCGGCGCTGACGCCGGTGTAGCGGCTGATCAGGTGCAGCTGCGACACCGGC
>DASXKG010000154.1:0-4274 GCA_036496965.1 Variovorax sp. | reverse complement strand
CTGGCGCGCGATCGCCTGCCACGACGTGCGCGACTGGAAGCGCTGGCCCGAGCTGTTCGAGCGCTATTGGTATCCGCAGCGCGGGCTGGGGCGCAGCAAGGTCAGTGGCCAGACCCGCCCGGCGCGCAATCTGCGCCAGCTCGTGCAGAGCCTGCACGAGAGCCTGGAGGGGGGAGCGCCCCGGACGCGCCCGGGCGGCGCCGATACAGCCCTCGATGCGCCCGTGGCCTTCGATGACACGGACAGCGGCCTGGCGCGCGCGCAGGGCGGTTCCAGCCGCACCGATGCGCTGCACGACCGCTCGCTCGCGCAATGGCTGCCGCAGGACCTGGCGCTGCTGCAGAGCCTGGCCGAACGGATCGCGCGCCGCCTGCGCCGGCGCCTCACGCGGCGCTGGCACGACGATGCGCACGGGCGGCGCCTGGACATGCGCCGCACCTTGCGCGCCAGCCTGCGCACCGGCGGCCTGCCCGTGCATCCGGTCTGGCGCGCGCCGCGGCGGGAATGGCCGCGGCTGTTCATCCTGGTCGACGTGAGCCGATCGATGGAAACGCACGCCCAGCTCTTCCTGCGCATCGCGCGCGCCTTCGTGACGGCGATGAACGCCCGCGTCTTCGTGTTCCACACCCGGCTGGCCGAAGTGACGCCGCTGCTGCGCAGCGATTCGGAGGCCGTGCAGGAAAAGATCAACGCCGTCACCGCCGGCTTCGGCGGCGGCACCCGCATCGCGACCAGCCTGGCGGATTTCCGTGCGGTGCATGCGCGCGCGCAACTCGCGCGCAGCGCGCGTGTCTGGGTGCTGTCGGATGGCTTCGACGCCGATCCGCCGCCGCAGCTGGCCCAGGAGCTGGCGCGCATTCGCGCGCGCGGCGCGCGGCTGCAATGGTTCCATCCGTCGGAAGCGCCGCCGGCGTCGCAGGCGATGCGCCTGGTGATCGAGCGGGGGGATCTGGTCGAGCATTTCGCGCGCTTGAACAACCTGCGCGACCTCGGGGATCTCGCCCAGCATCTGCACTGAGCGCAGCAACCGGTCAGACTGACAGCCAAGGAGAAATGCCATGAACACCCCGGACTCGGTTTTCGACGCAGCGCGCCGATTGCAGCAGGCGGGTACGCCCTGCGCGCTGGTCAGCGTGGTCAAGGCTGAGGCGCCCGCATCCGCCCATGCCGGCGACAAGGCGGTGGTGACCGCGGACGGCGAGATGCACGGCTGGGTCGGCGGCGGCTGCGCCCAGCCGGCCGTGATCCGCACGGTGCGCCAGGCGCTGTCGGACGGGCGGGCACGGCTGATCCGAATCGCGCCGGCCGATGAATCGCGGGAGCGCGAGCTGGACGACGTGCTCGAATTCGGCATGGCCTGCCATTCGGGCGGCACGCTGGAACTGTTCGTCGATCCGCTGCTGCCGCGCGCCGAGATCGTGGTGATCGGCAGCTCGGCGGTGGCCGCGAGCCTGGTGCAGCTGGCGCCGCGGGTGGGTTTTGCCGTGACGCTGGTGGCGCAGGGCGCCAAGGCCGAGGACCATCCCGATGCCTGGCGCGTCTTCGATCGCGACGATGCGGCCACGGTGGCGCCGCACGTGGCTGCCGGTGCCTGGGTGGTGATCGCCACGCAAGGCCGGCGCGACCTGCAGGCCCTGGGCCTGGCGCTGGCGCTGAACGCGCGGCAGGTGTCCTTCGTTGCCAGTGCGCGCAAGGCCCAGGTGCTCAAGGATTCGCTGCTGACGGCGGGCGCGGATCCGGCCGCGGTCGCGGCGATCGTGGCGCCGGCCGGCTATCCGATCTCGGCCTCCACGCCGGAGGAGATCGCACTGTCGGTGCTGGCGGCGGTGGTGTCGAGCCGGCGCGGCGCGCACCTGGTGGCGGTCGCAGCGGAGATGGCCTTGCCCGCGGCCGGCGTCCAGGCCTTGCCTGCGGCGCCGTCCTGCTGCGCAGGGCACTGAGATGGGCTGCATCCTCAAGGGCGGTGGCGGCCTCTATTCGCGGCTGGTGGTCGGTGCGGTGCTGCTGGCCGCCGGGGCGGGCACGCGCATGGGGAATCGGCCCAAGTCCCTGCTCGAACTCGGCGGCGTGCCGCTGATCCGGCGCCAGCTGATCGCGCTGTCGGGCGCCGGCGTGGACGAGGTCGTGGTGGTGCTCGGCCACCATGCGGAGGCGATCGAGGCCGCGGTGCGCGATTTTCCGCTGACCCTCGCACGCAACCCCGCGCCCGATGACGGCCAGGCCTCGTCGGTGCGCATCGGGCTGGCGGCCCTGGCGGGCAAGCTCGACGCGGTGCTCGTCGCGCTGGCCGATCAGCCGATGGTCAACGCGCAGGACATCACGGCGCTCATCGGCGCCTTCAAGAAGCGCGGCGACGCGTCCATGGTCGTGCCGCGCGTCGCGGGCGAGCCCGGCAATCCGGTCATCTTCGAGGCCGAGCTGCGCGACCAGTGGCTGGCCGGCGACGCCAACGGCGCCTGCCGGCGCTGGCGTGAGGCGAATCCCGAGCGGGTGCGCTGGCTCGACACCGACAACCAGCGTTATCGGGTGGACATCGACACGCCCGAGGACATCGAGCGCTTCGTCGCGCGCACCGGGCATGCGCTGCGCTGGCCGGTCGCGCATCCGATGGCCTGAGCCCCACAATCCGGGATCCCCTCCCGCAGAACGATTCGATGCAGGCATCCGCATTCAAGAGGCTGGCACTGGCCTGCGCCGTGGCCGTCGCGCCGGCATGGCAAGCGCTGGCGCAAACCCAATCCCAGGCCCAGGCCTGGCCGGCGCATGCCGTGCACCTCAGCGTCGCCAACAGCCCGGGCAGTGCGCCGGACCTGCTGGCGCGCTACCTCGGCACGCGCCTGGCCGAGCGCTGGAAGCAGCCGGTGGTGATCGACAACCGGGCCGGCGCCGGCGGCATTGTCGCCGCCGAAGCACTGGCGAAGTCCGCCCCCGACGGCTACGCCCTGCTGGTCGGCGCCGACGGTCCGATCACCATCCTGCCCAACCTGCAGTCCGGCCTGCCCTACGACGCGTTGCGCGATCTGGCGCCGGTGGTCTCGCTCGGCAAGATCGATTTCGTGCTGGTGGCCAACCCGAAGACCGGCTTCCGGACGCTGGCCGACTTCGTGCAGGCGGCCCGGGCACACCCGGGAAAGTACAACTACGCGTCGGCCGGCAACGGCAGCCCGCAGCAGCTCGCCATGGAAATGCTCAAGCAGCGCGCCGGCCTCTATGTCACCCACATTCCCTATCGCGGTGGCCCGCTGGGCATGCAGGACGTCATGGCCGGCCAGGTCGACCTGATGTTCATCGCCCTCGGGCCGGCGCTGCAGCAGATCCGCAGCGGGCGGCTGGTGGCGCTGGCGGTCAGCAGCCAGGCAAGGCAAGCGCTGCTGCCCGATGTGCCGACGGTCGCCAGCAGCTATCCGGGTTACCGCGCGGGCACCTGGTTCGGCCTGTTCGCGCCGGCTCATACGCCGAGCGCGGTGGTCGACCTGATCGCCGCGGATGCCGCGCGCATCGTCCAGGAGCCGAGCGCCCGCGCCGACCTCGCGGCCGAGGGCATCGAGCCCACCGGCCTGGCGGCCCAGCCCTTTGCGGACGAGGTCCGGTCCGAGTACGCGCGCTACGCGCAAATCGTCAAGACGGTCGGAATCAAGCCCGACTGAATTGCACCGCCACGCTGGCGCGCTGCCCCGAGGCGGCACCGCGCCAAGTACACCGGCCTGCATGACTGCCAGCTGACGTCCGGCCGAGAGTCGCCGCGCGTGGCGCAAGCTCCACACGGGATCCGGCTCCGGTTGTTCCAACAGGCCGCTTTACCTGATCCTGCACGTTGCCGACGTGCCGGAGAGCGCGGAGTGAAGTACGCTGCGGTTCTGGACAAGGGCGCACCTGGACGCCCTGGAACCGTGAACAGCAAAATTCGAAGAGGTTTTTCATGAGCGGCTCCGGCCATCCCCTGACATCGCGCCCTCTCGCCGTGCGGGCGGTCGGCCTGTTGGCGGTCCTGGGCTGCCTGCCGGCGGCGGCGCAAAGCACCATCCCCTCGAGCAACGACTGGCAGTACGAGCTGGTGCCCTATCTGTGGTTTCCCGGCGTGCGCTCGGAAGTCAAAGGCGGTCCCTTGGTCGACAACACCTTCAGCGTGAAGCCGAGCAGCACGCTGAGTGGGCTCGATTTCGCAGCCATGGGCACCCTCGAAGCCCGCAAGGGCGACTGGGGCGGCTTCGTCGATGCGGTCTATGCCAAGCTGAACGTGTCCAACCAGTGGGCCGGCGGCCTGTTGGGCGGCT
>DASXKG010000153.1:0-4890 GCA_036496965.1 Variovorax sp. | reverse complement strand
CTCGGTGCTCAAGCCCGAACTGGCCTATCCCCTGCGCGACCGCAAGCTGGGCCATCTGCAGCAGCTGCAGCCGAGCGCGATCGCCTCGGCCAACATCGGCTGCATCACCCATCTGCAAAGCGGCACCGACCTGCCCGTGCGGCACTGGATCGAACTGCTCGGCGCCGCGCTGGCGGCCTGAGCGCACACGCGCTGGCGGAATTCTCCGACCCCGATCCAGGGCGCGCGGGGCCATCCTGCGAGCCTCGATGACCATCCATGGGAGTGTTCCAGATGCGTGCTTCTTATTTCAGCCGATCGCTGCTCGGGTCCCTGACGCTGATCGCGGCCGCGGCGACGCCCTGGCTCGCGCAGGCGCAGACCGGCGCCATTCCGGAGATGAAGAGCGGCGGCGCCGGCCAGTATGTCTGCGGCGGCGTCGGCGTGGACGAATCCACCGCGATGCGCGCGGCCATGAAGGACCATCCCCTGTCGCTGCTGTTCGCGCGCGCGGGCGGGGCCTACCTGGCCAACGTCGACGTGGCCGTCAAGGATGCGAGCGGTGCCACCGCACTGGCGATGCGCACCGACGGTCCGATCTGCCTGGTCGACCTGCCCGCCGGCCGCTACACGGTCGAGGCCAGCACCGACGGCGTGACGAAGAGCGAGGCCGTGACGCTGGGCCGTGGAGCCAGAACCGCGGACTTTCGCTGGTAGTTACAACCACCCCCGAAGCGCCTGCGGCGCCTCCCCCTCAAAGGGGGCGATACCAGCGGCCCGGCGAAGCCGGTTCCGCGGTATCCCCGGCATTTGGCTGCGCCGGTTTCGAGCGTCGTCGGGCGCGCGGCGCGACGGGGCAACTAGGCTGAGAGCAGTCTGGCGATGTCCGCCTCGATGGCCTCGGGCTTGTCCAGCGGCGCATAGCGGCGGATCACCCGGCCATCCTTGCCGACCAGGAACTTGGTGAAGTTCCACTTGATGGCCTTGCTGCCCAGCAGGCCCGGCGCTTGCCGCACCAGCCACTTGTAGAGTGGCGCGGCGCCGGCGCCGTTGACCTCGATCTTCTCCATCATGGGAAAGCTCACGCCGTAGTTCTCCACGCAGAAGGCGTCGATCTCCGCGTTGCTGCCCGGGTCCTGGCGGCCGAACTGGTTGGACGGAAAGCCGAGCACCTCCAGGCCCTTGGCGGCGTACTTCCTGTAGAGCGCTTCCAGGCCCTCGAACTGGGGCGTGAAGCCGCACTTGCTGGCCGTGTTGACGATCAGCAGCACCTTGCCGCGGTAGTCGGAAAGCGGTACCGGGCGGCCGTCGATGCGGCGCGCTTCGAAGTCGTAGACGCTGGTCATGGCTCGGCCGATCAATGGTGCTTGTCGCTGCGGGCGATGGCAAGCAGGTGCTGCACCTCTTCGGGATACTTCTTCAGGTTGTGTATGTGCCAGCGCTTGATCAGCCACATGAAGCCGGCCACCACCACGCCGAACGCGGTGATCGCCGTGTAGGCCGACAGCCCGATGCCGGTGCAGGCGCTGTAGAACGCGCCCAGGATGAGGATGCACGACTGCTCGTTGAAGTTCTGCACCGCGATCGAGCGGCCCGAGCCCATCAGGTTGTGGCCGCGGTGCTGCAGCAGCGCGTTCATCGGCACCACCAGGAAACCGCCGAGGCCGCCCAGCAGGATCAGGAAGGGCACCGCCAGCCAGATGCTGCTGATGAAATTCATGCCGATCACCAGCAAGCCCATGCCGATGCCCATCGGGATCACCTTGGTGGCCATGTCCAGCCGCATGCGCATCGAGGCGACGACCGCGCCGATGGCGGTGCCGATCGCCACCACGCCGGTCAGCGACGAGGCCTGCGCCGTGTTGTAGCCCAGCGCCAGCGAGGCCCAGGCCAGCACGATGTACTTGAGATTGCCGCCGGCGCCCCAGAAGAGCGTGGTGGTGGCCAGCGAGATCTGGCCGAGCTTGTCGCGCCACAGGCGCGAGTTGCAATGCCAGAAGTCGGGCAGCAGGGCCCCGATGTTGCGCATCAGGCCGTGCTTCGAATTGCCGCGCAGGGGCCGCATCTCGACGCCGGTGTCGGGAATGCGCGTGTTGAACCAGGCCGCCAGGATGTAGACCAGGATCAGCGTCGCGATCGCCGCTTGCGGCGGCGTGCGGATGCCGAAGTCGATGAACGGAAAGTGGATGGCCATCAGCTTGCTCGACACCGTGTGCCCGACCAGCTGCCCGCCGACCACGATGCCGAGGATGATCGAGGCGATCGTCAGGCCCTCGATCCAGCCGTTGGCCTTGACCAGCTGCGAGGCCGGCAGCAGCTCGGTGAGGATGCCGTACTTGGCCGGCGAGTAGGCCGCCGCGCCGAGCCCGACGATGCCGTAGGCGAACAGCGGGTGCGAGCCGAACAGCATCATCACGCAGCCGACCACCTTGATCGCATTGCTGATGAACATCACCTTGCCCTTCGGCAAGGCGTCGGCGAAGGCGCCCACCAGCGGCGCCAGCAACACATAGAAGACCGCGAAGATCGGCACCAGCGCGGCGCGCTGCCACTCCGGCGCGCCGTTGTGTCGCATCAGTTCCACGGCGGCCACGAAAAGCGCTTGGTCGGCCAGTGACGAAAAGAACTGGGCCGACATGATGGTGTAAAAACCGCGCTTCATCGATGAGCTGGCTGGCCAGGAGCAGGCGCTCTGGCGATAGTGGATATAAGAGCCGCCTTCACGGGCGGGTGCGCGGTTATAGCATGGGGGGTGCGATGTCAAAATGGCGGCAAACGCCTGCCATGTCGCCTGCGTTTGCGTGAGCGTTTCGAGGTTTTCACCGGGTATTTGCCGTGCCGCGTCCTGTCCTTGCCACCATCCATCTTGCTGCACTGCGGCACAACCTCGATCGGGCGCGCCGCGCCGCGCTCGATGCCCGGGTCTGGGCCGTCGTCAAGGCCAACGCCTACGGCCACGGCATCGAACGTGTTTTCGATGCCTTGCGCGCCGCCGACGGCTTCGCGCTGCTCGACCTGGCCGAGGCCGAGCGGGTGCGGGCGCTGGGCTGGCGCGGCCCGGTGCTGCTGCTGGAAGGCGTCTTCGAGCCGCGCGACCTGGAGCTGTGCTCCCGGCTCGACCTCTGGCACACCGTCCATTGCGACCAGCAGATCGACATGCTGGCGGCGCACAAGACGCAGGCGCCGCAGCGCGTGTTCCTGAAGATGAACTCGGGCATGAACCGGCTGGGCTTCACGCCGGAGCGCTTCCGCGCCGCCTGGACGCGCCTGAACGCCTTGCCCCAGGTCGACGAGATCTCGCTCATGACGCACTTCAGCGACGCCGATGGCGCGCGCGGCATCGCGCACCAGGTCGAGGTTTTTCGCCGCGTCACGCAGGACCTGCCCGGCGAGCGCTCGATCGCCAACAGCGCCGCCACGCTGCGCCATGCGGAGCAGACCCGTGGCGACTGGGTGCGCCCGGGCATCCTGCTCTACGGCGGCGTGCCCGATTTCCCGGCGCATGACGCGGCGCACTGGCAGCTTCGCTCGGCCATGACGCTGTCCACCCGGTTGATCGCGGTGCAGTCGCTGAAGGCCGGCGACACTGTCGGCTACGGCTCCCGCTTCAGCGCCGACAGGCCGCTGCGCATCGGCATCGCGGCGGTCGGCTATGCCGACGGCTATCCGCGCCATTGCACGACGGGCACGCCGGTGCTGGTCGACGGCGTGCGCACACGCATGGTGGGGCGGGTGAGCATGGACATGATCACGGTCGACCTCACGTCGGTGCCCGACGCCGGCTTCGGCAGCGAGGTCACGCTGTGGGGCAACGCCGGTAACGGCAGCGTGCTGCCCATCGACGAGGTCGCGCAGGCCGCCGGCACTGTGGGTTATGAACTGATGTGCGCCGTGGCGCCGCGCGTGCCGTTTGCGGTTGATTGACAGAGACCTCCAATTGCAAAATCTTTCGGACTAGCGCGACGCCTGTTGCGCCGATATAGTCGTTCTGCGCTGCGCACAGCACGTGCGCGGGCGACAAGAAGAGTCAGGGAGTGTTCACATGAAAAACCGCTTGCGGTCGGGGGATGCGTGCGCCCCGGCCGAGAGAGTTCGTGCGTTGCGCAGACCGTCCCGCGACGCCAAGACCCTCCGAGGGTCGCAGGCCATGGCCATCGCGCTGTTCAGCATTGCAGCGAGCGCGCAAGCCGAAACGCGTTGCTTGATGCTCTACGGTGACATCAACATCAGCCCCCCTCTTGCCGTATCCCCCACCTTCGTCTATCCCGAAGACATCGACCCCGCGAACTTCATGCAGTCCGCGACAGAGCGTGATGGTCCTACGGGCCGATCCAATGCTTGCGGGGCCGAAACGCTCATGACTGTCCAGAGCGGTGGGCCGTACGCCTACGTTGACACCAACCCCTACCACTCCGGAGACGGGGGCGGTTACGCATACGGCGTTACGTACCACGACAGAATCACGACCACCCCTTGGCTTGACAGAGGACTGTGCAAAGTCAATACGTCTGTCGACGCGTTTCACGGGGTGGATGAGAACGGATTTGGCGATGATGCGAGCGGGGCCGGAACAGTGTGCGTCACGCGCCTGGGCGGCCCCGACATGGTCATCGAGGCGCTCACGCTGCGGGTAGGCAAAAGCGCGCCTCTGCGCGTCAGCGTCATGACACAGGGCATTCCCATTGCCTGGAAGAATGCGCATGTCGAACTCACGCCTGCAGCCGTCAATGGCCGACTGTCTTGCCCGGCCAGGACGGATGCCCAAGGCTATCTATCTTGTTTTTACGAGGCGCCGGCGAAGAAGGCGACCGTCGAAACGGTGACGGGCAATTGCGGCGGGTGCAATGCGCCGGCCCATGGGACGATCATCGTGACCAAGCCGCCGACGGTGCTTGGGTTTTTCAATGGGGT
>DASXKG010000152.1:0-3855 GCA_036496965.1 Variovorax sp. | reverse complement strand
GCATCTTCGGCAGGAACTGCGGGTATTCGCGCTGCATGAAGTCGATCAGTCCCTCGCGCACCGTGCAGCGCAGATCGAAGGCCAGCGCCGACGAGGCCGCGGTGCACAGCACGCGCAGCTGCATGGTCCGCTCCGTGGCGTCGGTCACGCGCAGGTTGAAGAAGCGGCCGTCCCATTCGGGCGCGGCCTTGACGATGCGCTCCACTTCGGCGCGCAGCGGCGCCAGCGGCATGGCGTAGTCGACCGAGAGAAAGACCGAGCCGAGCAGGTTGGAGTCGTGCCGGGTCCAGTTCTGGAACGGATGCTCGATGAAGTAGGTGAGCGGCAGGATCAGCCGCCGGTCGTCCCAGATGCGCAGCACGACGAAGGTTCCGTTGATCTCCTCGACACGGCCCCATTCGCCTTCGACCACCAGCACGTCGTCGAGCCGGATCGGCTGCGCCAGCGCGATCTGCAGGCCGGCGATGAGATTGCTGAACACCGGCTTGGCCGCCAGGCCGGCCACGATACCGATCACGCCCGCCGAAGCCAGCAGGCTGGCGCCGACCTGGCGCGCGCCCGGGAAGGTCATCAGCATCAGCGCCGCGCCGGCCACCAGCAGCACCGAGCTGGCGGTGCGCGCCAGCACCCGCGCCTGGGTCAGCACGCGCCGTGCGGCAAGGTTGTCCCGCACGTTGGACGGATGCTGCTTGACCATGCCCTCGGCGAAGCCGTTGACCGCGCCGATCGCCATCCAGGTCCCCGCGGCGATCAGCAGCAGGCCGCTCAGGTGCCGCATGTTGTCGATCCAGCGCAGATCGTCCGGCGCGGCCTGCCACACCGCCTGCAGCGCGATCAGCGGCAGCACGACCTTCGCCGGCCGCTTGATCCTGAGCAGCGTTGCATGCAGCGCCGGCATGGAGCGGGTGATGCGGTCCAGCACGATCCCGCTCGCCCGATGCACCAGCAGGGCCAGTGGCACGACGATCAGCGCCGCCAGCACGGGCGCGAACCAGGGGTGGGTGATCAGGGCAACGAGCATCAGGCGGCCTCGGGCGCATTTTCGGCCAGCGGCTGCAGGATGCGCGAGGCGTCATCGCGCAATTGCGCGGCGATGCCGGTCGCCAGGTCGAGCCGGCGCAACAGCCAGGGCGTGATGTCGTTGTCGAAGGGGTCGGGCAGCTGGATGCGGCCGGCCAGCGTGGTGGCGGGTGCGCCCTCGGGCATCGACGGGCCGCCGACCGGCGCCGACGCAATGATGTCTTCGATGCGCTGGGCGGTGCGCGCCAGCGGCCCTTCGATCTCGCTCAATGTGAGCCGGTCGCGCCGGAGCACCAGCATCGACTTGATGGCGCTGAGCTGGGCCAGCAACTGGTAGCTGTGCGCCTGCAGATGTTCCAGCGGCGCCAGCGGCGGCCGCACCGCGCGTGGCTCCGACAGCGAGCGCTGGGTGGCCTGCACCAGTGCCGAGAGGCTGTCGAAAGCCTCGCGGCGGGCCAGTCGCCATTCGAGTTCCGGACTCGACTCGATCTCGCGCAACTGGCCGAGGCCGAGCGCCAGCCGCGCATGGCGGGATTGGGCCTTGAGCGTGCGGGCCACCAGCGCCGGGATCTGGTTGCGCTCCCAGGAGGGCAGCACATAGCAGAAGGCCCAGGCCAGCGAGGCACCGATCAGGGTGTCGGTGACGCGTTCGAACAGCGCGAAGCTGGTGCTGACGCCGGTGTTCAGCATGTGCGCCTGGATCAGGCCCACCACCGTCGCGGCGACGGCCGTGATCATGTAGCGCCGGATCGCGAAACCATGGGCGACCGCCTGCGCCACGGTCATCATCGCCAGCAGCGCGAAGGCCTGCGGATGGGCGGACAGGATGGCCACGACCAGGACGCAGCCCAGCAAGGTGCCGGCCACGCGATGATTGCGCCGTTCCAGGGTCTGCGAGAGGCTGCCGCGCAGCACCACCACGATGGTCAGCAGGATCCAGTATTCGTGCGAACCCAAGGTCAAGGCCGCGGCGATGGCGTAGCCGGCGGCGATCGCCAGCGAGGCGCGGATCGCATGGCGCAACGGCGGTGCGTCCCAGCGCCAGAGCGCGAAAAAGGGCCGGATCGACCAGCGGGTCGGGCTGACGAACATCTTCCAGTTGGCGCGCACCACGGCCAGATCGGGCGCGCTTTCGCCGAGCGCCAGCGCGTACAGGTGCAGCACCTCGTCGTTGATGTGGCCGATGCGGTTGGCCATGCCGCGCGCCAGCATCGCCGGCGTCGGCCCGCTGAGGGTCTTCGGGTCCGGCGCTTCGTCGTCGAGCTGGATGGCGGCAAGTTCGCCGCGGCGATCGACGATGCACTGCGGCTGGCGGCCGAGCAGCATCGCGTCCGCCAGCGCCGCGGTATCGGCCGCCAGCGCCTCCAGGATGTCCTGCATCCGGCGCAACGCATCGGCATGGGCCGGGTGCGCCAGCAGCGCATCCAGGTCGAGCTCGCTGGCCAGCAGCAGGTCGCGCAGCTCGAGCGTCGTCACCAGCATGCCGGCCAACTTTTGCCGGCGGGGCGTGCGCGGCGATTCGAGCACGATGTCGCGTGCCGCCTGCAGCAGGTCGGCCAGGGCCGCCTGTTCGCGCAACAGGCGCCCGAGCGTCGGTGCCGGGATCGCGCGCACGTCGCCGGAGACGTCGCGCGGCCTGAACTGGCCGGCCTCGGTGCGCATGAGCGCGGCCAGCGACAGCAGCAGGTCGGCCATCACCTGCACCCGGTAGCGTGCATTCAGCGCCAGGTTCGCGAGCGTGGCGTAGACGACGTAGAGACCGGCGCCGAGCCCGAAATGCAGCGTGCGTTCCAGCGCTTCTTCCATCCCGGTCGGCGTGGGCGTGGCGATCGAGAAGATCATCGAGAACATCACCGAGATGGCGATCGGAATGCCGCGCTTGCCCCAGGCCATCGCCAGGAAGGCAAGGAAGGTCGCCGGCACCAGCAGCAGCCCCAGCCGCAAGGGCTCGGCATGCAGCAGCTGCACGCAGAAGAACAGCGGCAGGCCGATCAGCGGCGCCGGCAGCATCTGCAGGAACTTGCCGCGCCGCGGCGCGGGAAAGTCCGGTGGGGTGCTGACCAGCACGCCGACCGCCGCCGTGGAGGCCGCGATCGCGCCCAGCCACAGGTGAACGCCGCCCGAGATCAGGAGCAGCCCGAATGCCACCACGATGCCGCTGGTGATGTAGTGGCCGAGTGCCACGCGCATCGCGGCGCGGCCCCGGGTGATGGCGGCGCGCGGCGCCTGCATCACTTGGCGGAGGGGTTGCCCTCGGCGGGCGTGACGGGCGCCTCGCGGCGGATGCGGGTGAGCTTGCGCGGCGCGGGTGGTGCTTCGGCCGTGGGCGCCGCATGGTCTGGGGCGGCCTCGTTCATCGCGTCGATGCTGCTGCGCGAATAGGTGGCGCTGCCGTGCGTCGCCGAGGGGTCGACGGCGCGGATGCGGTCGCTGGCGCGCAGCTTGTCGTCCACGCCCGCGAACTTGGAGTACTTGGCCAACAGCGGCACCAGTTGGCCGTAGATGCGCGGCGCGCCGGCCAGGCATTCGCGCTGCTCGAGGACTTCCGGCTCGCCGGTGAAATTGCCGATCAGCCCGCCGGCCTCGGTGACCAGCAGCGATCCGGCCGCCACGTCCCAGATGTTCAGGCCGGTCTCGAAGAAGGCATCGGTGAAGCCGGCCGCGACGTAGGCCAGGTCGAGCGCCGCCGCCCCGGGCCGGCGCAGGCCGGCCGCGCGCGGCATCAGGTCGGCCATGATGGCCAGGTACTGCTTGAAGTTGTCGCCGGTGCGGAACGGAAAGCCGGTGGAGATCAGGCATTCGTTCAGGCGCGTGCGCTTGCTCACGCGCAGGCGG
>DASXKG010000151.1:0-2649 GCA_036496965.1 Variovorax sp. | reverse complement strand
GCTGACCTCGACCAAGGCATTGTCTATGCCCAACCCGGCCAGGGCCGACAGCAGATGTTCGACGGTCGACACTTTGACGTCGCCCTTGTGCAGGGTCGTTCCCATCATGGTGTCGCCGACATTCTCAGCATGCGCCTTGATGTCGACCGGATGATCCAGGTCCGTGCGCCGGAATACGATGCCGGTATCCGGCAGCGCCGGCCGCAGGGTCATCAGGACTTTCTTGCCCGTGTGCAGGCCAACGCCGGTGGCACGAATTGAATTTTTAAGGGTTCGCTGATTCAGCATGAGAGGTCGGCCCGGGCAAGACTATGTTAATAACGGCAAAGGTACCACACGGTTGACCTCGGTCTAAAGATGCAGCCCAAACCGGCGCCCCGAGTTGTACTTCGGGACGCCAAAGCCTGGAATGTATTGCTCTTGCCTTCAGTCCGCCTGGCGGCGCAGAAATGCCGGTATATCCAGCAAATCCTCCGAATCGACTTCGGCGCGCAGACCGTCGCCCACCGCCCGTTGCCTCTGCACGGTCGGCTTATCCAACATGGCGTAATCCGTCGGCGCCATAGGCGATCTGGGGCGCACCACCCGCATAGTCAAGGGCGGAGCGATGGCCGCAGCCGCCTGCTGCACCTGATGGGATGCCGGCCGCGCGACGGCGACAGGCTTGCCCAATCCCGTGGCCACCACCGTGACCCGGATTTGGTTGGCCATGTCGGGGTCGATCACCGTGCCCACCACCACCGTGGCATCGTCGGAAGCGAATTGCTTGATGACATTGCCCACCTCTTGGAACTCGCCGATGGACAGGTCCATGCCCGCGGTGACATTGACCAGAATGCCCTGGGCACCCGACAGGTTGATGTCTTCGAGCAGCGGGCTGGAGATAGCCGCCTCGGCCGCTTCGCGCGCCCGATCGTCTCCGGCAGCGCTGCCGGATCCCATCATGGCCATGCCGGTTTCGGACATGACCGTGCGTACGTCGGCAAAGTCGACGTTGATCAGACCCGGCCGGGTGATGAGCTCGGCAATGCCCTGCACCGCGCCTTGCAGCACGGTATTGGCTGCCTTGAAGGCATCGAGCAGCGTGGTGCTGCTGCCCAGCACCGACAACAGCTTCTGATTCGGAATGGTGATCAAGGAGTCCACATACTTGGACAGCTCCAGCATGCCTTGATCGGCCACGCGCGAACGCTTGTTGCCCTCCATCTCGAAAGGCCGGGTGACCACGGCCACGGTCAGGATGCCGAGTTCCTTGGCGACCTGCGCCACCACGGGAGCCGCGCCCGTTCCGGTTCCGCCGCCCATGCCGGCGGTGATGAACAGCATGTCGCAACCCTCGATGAGCTCGATGATGCGATCACGATCTTCCATCGCCGCCTGACGGCCCACTTCGGGGTCGGCGCCGGCGCCGAGGCCCTTGGTGATGTTGCAGCCGATTTGCAAAGCGGTGCGCACCTTCGAGTGCTTCAGCGCCTGCGCATCGGTGTTGATGCAAATGAAATCCACGCCCTCGAGGCCGGCTTGGACCATGTGCGAGACGGCATTGCCGCCGCCGCCGCCCACGCCCAGCACCTTGATGACGGCGCTCTGACTATAAGAATCCATCAGTTCGAACATTCCAGTTCTCCTATCTATTTAATAATCGCCAAACCAAAACCCCTAGAAATTGCCTGCAAACCAAGCCTTCATTCGCTCAAAAATATTCTTCATGCCGCCCGCGAGCAGCGGCGCGTCCCGCGCATGGGTCACCTCCAGATTGCCCTTGGCGTAGAGCAGCAGCCCGACGCCGGTGGCATGGATGGGATTGCTCACCACATCCACCAGCCCGCTCACGTACTGCGGCACGCCGAGCCGCACGGGCATGTGGAACACTTCTTCGGCCAGTTCGATCGCGCCTTCCATCTTGGAGCTGCCGCCGGTGAGCACGATGCCGGTGGCGACCTGCTCCTCGAGTCCGGCGCGGCGCAATTCGTCGCGGATCAAGCCGAACAATTCTTCGTAGCGCGGCTCCACGATCTCGGCGAGCGTCTGCCGCGCCAGCCGCCGCGGCGGGCGGTCGCCCACGCTCGGCACTTCGATGGTCTCGTCGGGATTCGCCAGCTGCGACAGCGCGCAGGCGTACTTGATCTTGATGTCTTCGGCGTACTGCGTCGGGGTGCGCATCGACACCGCGATGTCGTTGGTCACCTGATCGCCGGCGATCGGAATCACCGCCGTGTGGCGGATCGCGCCGCCGCCGAATACCGCGATGTCGGTGGTGCCGCCGCCGATGTCCACCACGCACACGCCGAGATCCTTTTCGTCCTCGGTGAGCACGGCGTAGCTCGAGGCCAGCTGCTCGAGCACGATGTCGTCGACGGCGAGGCCGCAGCGCTGCACGCACTTGACGATGTTCTGCGCGGCGCTGTCGGCGCCGGTGACGATGTGCACCTTGGCTTCGAGGCGCACGCCCGACATGCCGATGGGATCGCGGATGCCCTCCTGGCTGTCGATGACGTATTCCTGCGGCAGCACGTGCAGGATCTTCTGGTCGGCGGGTATCGCCACCGCTTTGGCCGCATCGATCACGCGCTCGACGTCGCCCTGCACCACTTCTTTGTCCTTGATGGCGACGATGCCATGCGAATTGAGGCTGCGCACATGGCTGCC
>DASXKG010000150.1:0-21153 GCA_036496965.1 Variovorax sp. | reverse complement strand
GGCTTCGACAGCGTGGCCATCGACGCAGTCGGCAACGTGGTCGGCCGCTACGAGGCGGCGTCGCCCGGCGCCAGGACCCTGCTCACCGGCTCGCACTACGACACCGTGCGCAACGGCGGCAAGTACGACGGGCGGCTAGGCATCTTCGTGCCCCTGGCCTGCGTGCGGGAGCTGCAGCGCCGGAAGCGGCGCCTGCCCTTCGCCTTCGAGGTGGTCGGCTTCGCCGAAGAGGAAGGCCAGCGCTACAAGGCCACTTTCCTCGGCTCCGGCGCGCTGATCGGCGACTTCGATGCGCGCTGGCTCGATCAGAAGGATGCCGACGGCATCACCATGCGCGAGGCCCGGCAGCACGCCGGCCTGAAGGAGGAGGACATCCCGAAGCTGCGGCGCGACCCGTCCAAATACCTCGGCTTCGTCGAGGTGCACATCGAGCAGGGGCCGGTGCTCACCGAGCTCGACCTCCCGCTGGGCATCGTGACCTCCATCAACGGCAGCCTGCGCTATGTCGGCGAGATCATCGGCATGGCCAGCCATGCCGGCACCACGCCGATGGACCGCCGCCGCGACGCCGCCGCCGCCGTGGCCGAGCTGATCCTGTTCGCCGAACAGCGCGCTGCCCGGGACGGCGATTCGGTCGCCACCGTCGGCATGCTCGAAGTGCCGAACGGCTCGATCAACGTGGTGCCCGGACGCTGCAAGTTCAGCCTCGACCTGCGGGCGCCCACCAACGCCCAGCGCGACGCGATGGCGACCGACGTGCTGAAGGCGCTGGAGGAGATCTGCGCGCGCCGCGGCGTGCGCCATACCCTCGAGGAAACCATGCGCGCCGCCGCGGCGCCGAGCGCGCCGGCCTGGCAGCAGCGCTGGGAGCGCGCGGTCGACGCGCTCGGCGTGCCGATCTTCCGCATGCCCAGCGGCGCCGGCCACGACGCGATGAAACTGCACGAGGTCATGCCGCAAGCCATGCTCTTCGTGCGCGGCATCAACTCCGGCATCAGCCACAACCCGCTCGAATCGAGCACCAACGACGACATGCAGCTGGCGGTGCAAGCCTTCCAGCTGCTGCTGAACAACCTGGCCAGCGAGCAGCCCCAACCATGAATGACTACCAGCCCCTCGACGCCTGGATCGATGCCCATTTCGACGAGGAAGTGAAGTTCCTCCAGGCCCTGGTTCGCGTGCCCACCGACACGCCGCCCGGCAACAACGCGCCGCATGCCGAGCGCACCGCCGAACTGCTCGAAGCCTTCGGCTTCGAAGCCGAAAAGCACGCCGTGCCGGCCCAGGAAGTCAAAGACTACGGCCTGGAGTCCATCACCAACCTGATCGTGCGGCGCCGCTATGGCGAAGGGCGCACCGTGGCACTGAACGCCCACGGCGACGTGGTGCCGCCCGGCGATGGCTGGACCCACGACCCCTACGGCGGCGAGATCGAGAACGGCAGTCTGTTCGGCCGTGCCGCCGCGGTGAGCAAGAGCGACTTCGCGAGCTTCACCTTCGCACTGCGTGCGCTGGAAGCGGTCGCCAGGCCGACCCGCGGCAGCGTCGAGCTGCATTTCACCTATGACGAAGAGTTCGGCGGCCTGCTCGGGCCGGGCTGGCTGCTCAAGCAGGGCCTCACCAGGCCCGACCTGATGATCGCCGCCGGCTTCAGCTACGAAGTGGCCATCGCCCACAACGGCTGCCTGCAGATGGAAGTCACGGTGCACGGCAAGATGGCCCATGCCGCGATCCCGGCTTCGGGCATCGACGCGCTGCAGGGCGCGGTGCACATCCTGAACGCCCTCTATGCACAGAACACCCTCTACCAGCAAGTGACTTCGCGGGTCGAGGGCATCACGCATCCCTATCTCAACGTCGGACGGATCGAGGGCGGCACCAACACCAACGTCGTGCCGGGCAAGGTCGTGTTCAAGCTGGACCGCCGCATGATCCCCGAGGAGGATCCGGTCGACGTCGAGGCCACGATCCGCCAGGTCATCGCCCGCGCCGCGGCCGAGAAGCCCGGCATCACGGTCGAGATCAAGCGCCTGCTGCTGGCCAATTCGATGCGTCCGCTGCCTGGCAACAAGCCGCTGGTCGACGCGATCCAGAAGCACGGCCTGGCCATCTTCGGCGAACCGATCAAGGCCATGGGCACGCCGCTGTATACCGACGTGCGGCTGTACGCCGAAGCGGGGATACCGGGCGTCATCTACGGTGCCGGCCCGCGCACCGTGCTGGAGTCGCATGCCAAGCGCAACGACGAGCGCGTGCTGCTCGAAGACCTGCGCCGCGCCACCAAGGTCATTGCGCGCAGCCTGAGCGATCTGCTGGGCTGACACCCCCTGGGCGCCAAGGCCCCGTCATCTCGACATCGGGGAGGGACCCGGGGCTGGGCTGCGCTTCAGGCGGGCCAACTGCGCCACGATCCCCCGTTCGAGTTCGTCCAGGCTCGCCGCAAGCCCGGCCACGCCGGCCATGACGCCCGGCGCGTCCATGCCCACCGCCTTGCAGGCTTGCTCGAACGCCTCGCAATCGCGGATCACGGCCACTGCATCGATCAATCGCGCGGCGCCCTTGATCTTGTGCGCGATCGCCGCCGCCGCGCGCCATTCGCCGGTGCTCACCCGCTGAGTCAACTCCTCGGCGTCGGCCCGGTTGCTGCGCAGGAGCAGTTCGAGAAACCTGATTTCGATGCCGACGTCTCCGGCTGAAAAGTCCTGCAGCATCATGGGGTCGAAGATGTTCCTCGAAGGCGCCGCCAGGGGCGCCGGCGCAGCCATGTCGGCAGGGCGGTCGTCGCCGAGGTGGTGCCTCAGGGCTGCCGACAGGTCCTTCAGGCTCAGGGGCTTCATCAGGCAGTCGTCCATGCCGGCATCCAGCGCGAGCCTGCGGTCCTCTTCCTGGACATGGGCCGTGCAACCGAGCACCGGGCAATGGCGCAGCCCCTGTTCGCGCTCCCTGGCGCGGATGTTCCTGGCCAGCGCGTAGCCGTCCATGCGCGGCATCGAGCAATCCGTGAGGACCAGATCGAAACCGCCCCGCTGCCACAGGACCCAGGCGTCCTCGCCGTCTTCCGCCAGCTCGCAAGCCACGCCCAGGTGGGCCAGCTGGCGCTCCAGCAGCAGTCGATTGGCCGGATGGTCGTCGACGGCGAGGACCTTCTTGCCGCTGCGCTGCCACGCGGATGCCGGCGACGGGTCCGGTCCGGCCTGCGCAGGCGCCGCGGACTCGGGCTCGTGCGAGATGCGCAACGGGAGGCGGATCCGGATCGAAGTCCCACGCCCGGGCTGGCTGTCGACCTCGATCTGGCCGCCCATCTGAAGGCACAGGCGCTGCACGATCGGCAGGCCGAGGCCGGTGCCGCCGATGGCGCGCGGGCCGGCCGCTTCGGCCTGGAAGAAGGGCTGGAAAAGATGCTCGACGTCGGCGGCGGCGATGCCGATGCCGGTGTCCTCGACCTCCAGCACCACGGCCTCGACGTCATCGGCCAGATCGGCGCGGCGCAAGCGCAGCGTCACGCCACCCGCGTCGGTGTACTTGATCGAATTGCTGATCAGGTTGTTCGCGATCTGCCTGAAGCGGGCCGCATCGACAAGGTGCCAGTCGGCGAGTGCCGGATCGATCTCGACCCGGATATCCAGCCCGCGCTGCCGTGCCAGCCCGCGGAAGACCTGCGCGACTTCATTCACGATCGAGCGCAGCCGCGCCGGTGCGAGGACGATTTCGACGGCGCCGGCCTCGATCTTGGAGATGTCCAGAATGTCGTCGATCAGGCCGAGCAGGGATTGGGCCGAAGCATGGGCGAGCTCCGCCGATTCGCGGTCCCTGGCGGCCAGCCGCCCTTCGCGCACCAGCAGTTCGAGCAGGCCCATCACCGCGTTCATGGGGGTGCGGATCTCATGGCTCATGGTGGCCAGGAAGTTGGACTTGGCCCGGTTCGCCTCTTCGGCGCGGACGCGGGCGGTCTGGAGCTGCTCGATCAGGTGATGGCGATCGGTGAGATCGATGGCCCCGGCGATCAGCGCCACCGGCGCGCTGCCGTTCGTCAGCGTGATCGGCGCCGCCCATAGGAAGATCTTGTGCGATTGGCCGGCTATCCAGACCTCGACGTCCTCGGCGATCTTGCCGTTGTCGGCCATCAGGTCCAGGTAGCGTTGGTGCAGCCGCCGCATGCCTTCTTTGTCGAGAAAGTCCGACTTGCTCTCAAGCAATGTCTTGCCTTCGATGTCCTCGCGCTTCCTGGCAAAGAGCTTTTCGTAGGCGGCATTGCAGAAGACGAGCCGAGCCTGCACGTCGCGCACGCAGATGGCATACGGGACGCCTTCCAGCATCGCCCGTTTGAAGAGGACGCGTTCGCGGAGTTCGGATTCGGCCACGCGGCGGCGGCGCAAGGCCTGGCGCCAGGATGTGACCATGAGGCGATGCGGAAGGGCGCACAGCGAGGCCAGCAGCCCCAGTGGCGCATGAAATGCGGGAGGCAAGGTCAGCCCCTCAGGAAATGAGATGGTGCGCGCGCGCGAAGTCGACCAGTTCCACGACGGTGGAAATGCCGAGCTTCTCGAATACGCGCGTCTTGTAGCTGCTGATCGTCTTGTTGCTGATCAGCAGGGCCTGCGCAATTTCCTTGTTGCCCATGCCGCGGGCGAGGTATTGAAGCACTGTCAATTCCCGATCCGACAGGATCTGGACCAGGCGATCCGCCCCCGCGCCCGGCTTATGGCTCGAGCGCGTGGACGGCGTGGGGGCGGGAAACATGTTGTAGCCCCCCAGCACGGTTTGCGCGGCCAATACCACGGCTTGCATGCTCGCGTGCTTGCTCATGAAGCCGTTGGCGCCGGCACGGGCGGCCCGCGCGGCAAAGATCGACTCCTGCTGGGCGGAGAGAACCAGCAGCTTGGTTTCGACTTGCGATTTCCTCAAGCGCTCGACCAGGTCGAGGCCGCTCAGTCGCGGCAGCTCGATGTCGAGAATGACCAGGTCCGGCTTGCGCTCGCGGATGACGGCGAGACCGGCGGGTCCGTCCTCGGCCTCCGCCACCATTTCCAGGCAGCCGGTGGCCTCCAATGCGGACCGCACTGCCAGCCGGATGGCGGGGTGGTCGTCGACGATGATGAATTTTTTCATTGCTTGTTCCATGCTCTGCGCGCCTCCCAGGACCCACTCGCCGCCGGGTTCATCGATTGGATATCGAGCACCTCGGAAATTGATTTTGAATTCTAGGTCAATTCTTTGCATTCAAAGGAAATATCAAGGCAAAGAAAATCGCCGCCGACAAAACATCGTCGAAACATCAATGACTTCAAATCAAGAGGGCTGAGAAGATTTAAGAAAATTCAATTGCATTTATTGAACTCTCCTAATAATAAAAAGAAATCTCCTACAGGAGAATAAGAATCTTCTGAATCCAGAGCCATTGCCCTGCGGACTGGAGGGATCCGATCGCCGCGCCACCGGGCTTGGCCTGGGCCTTGCGTGGCGCTTCAGCGCGGGTTTTCCACGATGCAGCCAAGGATATTTTGTATACAGTTCCGCGTACACAACGGTGGACGATCCGCGCCGCGGCATCGTCCGCATCGACTCGACTTCCGCTCGCCACCCCCGCTCCAGGAGAACCCGCCATGACGGCTGCCGCACTGTCCATCCACCCCGTCGATCAGCGCCTGCCCGCAGGCAAGCTCGCCGTCCTCGGCCTGCAGCACGTGCTCGTGATGTATGCGGGTGCGGTGGCGGTGCCGCTGATCGTGGGGCGTGCGCTCAATCTCGCAGCGCATGAAGTCGCGCTGCTCATCTCGGCCGACCTCTTCTGCTGCGGCGTTGCGACCCTGATCCAGTCCCTGGGCGCCACCCAGTGGTTCGGCATCAAGCTGCCGGTGATGATGGGCGTCACCTTCGCCTCGGTGGCGCCGATGGTCGCGATCGCCAATGCCAACCCGGGCCAGGCCGGCGCACAGCTGCTGTTCGGTTCGATCATCGGTGCGGGCGTCGTGTCGATCCTGATCGCGCCGCTGGTCTCGCGCATGCTGCGCTTCTTTCCGCCGGTGGTGACCGGCACCATCATCGCGGTGATCGGCCTCAGCCTGATGCGCGTGGGCATCAACTGGATCTTCGGCAATCCGGTCGGCCCGACCGCACCGGCCCTGGTCGACCCGGTGTACGCCAAGTGGCTGGCCGACGTGACCTCGCCGGGTTCGGCGGTGCCGCCGGTGCCCAAGGGGTTGTCGATCCTGCCCTCGGTGCCGAATCCGCGCTATGCCGACATGGGCGGCCTGGCCATCGCGGCCCTGGTGCTGGTGTCGATCCTCCTGATCGTCAAGTACGCCAAGGGCTTCGTCGCCAACATCTCGGTGCTGCTGGGCATCGTGATCGGCGCGGTGGTGGCCTCGGCCTTCGGGCTCATGACCTTCGAGAAGGTCGGCAGCGCGGACTGGTTCGGCGTCGTGCTGCCCCTGCATTTCGGCCTGCCGCAGTTCGATCCGGTGCTGATCCTCACGATGTCGCTGATCATGATCGTGGTGATGATCGAGTCGACCGGCATGTTCCTCGCGCTCGGCGAGATGACCGATCGCAAGATCAGCCAGCAGGACCTGGCGCGCGGGCTGCGCACCGACGGCCTGGGCACGCTGATCGGCGGCATCTTCAACACCTTCCCCTACACCAGCTTCTCGCAGAACGTCGGGCTGGTGGCGGTCACGGGCATCAAGAGCCGGTATGTCTGCGTGGCCGGCGGCCTGATCCTGATCGTGCTGGGCCTGCTGCCGAAGATGGCGGCACTGGTGGAATCACTGCCGACGGTGGTGCTCGGCGGCGCGGGACTGGTGATGTTCGGCATGGTGGCCGCCACCGGCATCCGCATCCTCGCGGGCGTGGACTTCAAGGGCAATAAGCACAACGCGATGATCGTCGCGGTGTCGATCGGCGTCGGGATGATTCCGCTCCTGGCGCCCAACTTCAAGCAATGGATGCCGCATGCCCTTCATTCGCTGGTGGAGTCGGGCATCCTGCTGGCATCGGTGTGCGCCGTGCTGCTGAACCTGTTCCTGAACGGCGCCCGGCACGACGAGGCGGCGATGGTGGCGGCGGCGAAGCAGGCAGAAGCGCACTGAGGCGGCGCCGATCACCCCTGGCGAGAATGCAACGGCCGACCGCCTGGGCCCGGGTTCCTCAGATCATCGCCAGCGGTTTCTTGCGCCGCGGCGGCGGGTGCAGGCGGTCGATTTCCGCGAACTCGCTCGGACCCAGTTCCAGATCCAGGGCCGCGAAGTTTTCGCGCAGGTGCTGCTCGCGCACCGCCTTGGGAATGGCGGCCACCCCAGGCCCGGCCAGCAGCCACGCCAGCGCCAGTTGTGCCGGCGTGGCGCCGAGGCGCTGCGCCAGCCTGGCCAGCCCCGCGTCGGCGGCCAATGCTCCCTGGTCGATCGGGCTGTAGGCCATCAGCGGCATGCCCCGCGCGCGCAGCCAGGGCAGCAGGCTGAATTCAGGGCCGCGCTCGCCGACCGAATGGTAGACCTGGTTCACCGCGCAGGCCGGGGGGTCCGCGCCGAGCGCGGCCAGTTCCTCCATGTCATCGGTGTCGAAATTGCTGACGCCCCAGTGCCGGATGCGCCCCGCATCGACCAGTCGACGCAAGGCCTCGCGGGTTTCGGCCAGCGGATGCTCGCCGCGCCAATGCAGCAGGTACAGGTCGACATGGTCCAGTCCCAGGCGCGCGAGGCTGCGGGCGCAGGCTGTCGCCGTGCCCTGGCGGCTGGCATGGTGCGGATAGACCTTGCTGACGACGAACAATTCCTCGCGCCGGACGTCGCCCGCGCGCAGCGCCTCGGCCAGGGCCTGTCCGACCACCTCCTCGGCGCCACCCTCGCCGTACATCTCGGCCGTGTCGATGAGCCTGTAGCCGAGTTCGATGGCGACGCGCACGGCCGCCACCTCCGCCGCCCGGCGACCGGCTGACTCGCCCATCCGCCAGGTCCCCAGGCCCAGCGCAGGCATCCGATGGCCGCCGTTCAATTCCAGGTATCGCATGGAAGCTCCTTGTTGACATCCGCGGCCCGGAAGGCGCGAGGCGGTCCGCAAAGAGACATCTTCCCCGCCACCTCTCGTCTCGCTATGCTAGCGAGCCCTTCTCACCGTCAGGATCCCGCCATGTCCATTCGTGCTTCATCCCAAGGCTTCGTTCGCGCATGGCGATGCGCCTGGCTCGCGTCGGCCGCACTGGCCGCGCTGGCAATGGCCACCAGCGCCGCGGCGCAATCGCCGGTGCGCAAGATCGACGTCACCTATGACGGCAAGACCTATGTCGTCAACGCCCAGATGTTCGCCCCGGTACCCCTTCCGGTCGCCTGGGACGTGCTCACCGACTTCCCGCACATGGCCGGCTGGGTGCCGAACGTCACCGAGAGCAAGGTGCTGACGCCGGGCGACAAGGAAGAGTCGATCGAGCAGGACGGCACCGCGAAGTTTGCCGGGCTGAGCTTCCCCTACACCAGCGTGCGCCAGATCGTGATGGAACCGCAGAAGACGATTCTTTCCACCCAGACCAAGGGCAGCATGCGGCACCAGCAGTCGCTGATGAAATTGAGCACGGAGGGTGACGGCACCGTGATGGACTACCGGCTGGAGGTCGAGCCGAATCTGATCGCCTCCACGGTGATGTCCAAGGATTTCCTCGCGCACGAGATCGACGAGCAGTTCACCGCGATCGTCGCGGAAATGACCAAGCGCAAGAAGTAGGCCGCCGAAGCGGCCCGAGAGTTGCTTGGCCTGCGCAGTGGCCAGGCCGGACTCTGTCCCCACCCCTCCCCAAACTCCGGGAATACCCCCAGAGGCGTTTGGCCATTCTTGTCTACATTGCTTGCATGCAAGATTCTTTTGATCTTGCATGCAACCAACCCGGGAAGATCCATGCCTCGTTTTGCCAAATCGCTCTTCGGTCAGGTGATCATCGCGCTCGTGCTCGGCGTGATTGCTGGCCTCTTCTTTCCTCAGTTCGCGGCCAAGCTCAAGCCCCTGGGCGACGGCTTCATCAACCTGATCCGGATGATCATCCCGGTACTGGTGTTCTGCGTCGTGGTGCACGGCATCGCCGGCGCGGGCGACCTGAAGCGGGTCGGCCGGGTCGGCGTCAAGGCGCTGGTCTATTTCGAGGTGCTGACCACCGTCGCGCTGGGCCTCGGGCTGGTGCTGGCCTTCGTCTTCAAGCCGGGGGTCGGCATGAACGTCGACATCAACAAACTCGATCCGGCAGCCATGAGCAGCTATGCCGCCAATGCCACCAAGCTGACCCACGGCGGCACGGTCGACTTCCTCATGGCGCTGATTCCGAGCACGGTGGTCAACGCCTTTGCGACCGGCGACGTGCTGCAGGTGCTGCTGTTCGCGGTGCTGTTCGGCTGCGCGCTGACCCTGCTCGGCGAGCGCGGCAAGCCGGTGGCGGTGGTGGTCGATGCGCTGTCGCTGGTGATGTTCAAGATCATGGCGGTGCTGATCAAGCTGGCGCCGCTGGGGGTGCTGGGCGCGATCGCCTTCACCGTGGGCCAGTACGGCATCGGCTCGCTGCAGCAGCTCGGCGAACTGGTGGCGCTCTATTTCGTCGCCGTGGCCCTGTTCGTCTTCGTGGTGCTCGGCGTGGTGATGCGCATCGCCGGCTTCAGCATCATCAAGCTGCTGCGCTACTTCCGTGAAGAACTCGCCGTCGTCTTAGCCACCACCTCGTCGGACGCGGTGCTGCCGCAGATCATGGCCAAGCTGCGCAACATGGGCATCCGGGACTCGACCGTCGGGCTGGTGATCCCGACCGGCTATTCGTTCAACCTGGACGCCTTCTCGATCTACATCACGCTGGCCGCCGTGTTCATCGCCCAGGCGACCAACACGCAGATCTCGATGTCCGACCTGCTGACCATCCTGGCGATCGCACTGGTCACCTCCAAGGGCGCGCATGGCGTGCCGGGATCGGCCATCGTGGTGCTGGCCGCGACCCTGCATGCGATTCCGGCGATCCCGGCGATCGGGCTGGTCCTGGTGCTGTCGGTCGACTGGTTCATGGGCATCGCCCGTGCGCTCGGCAACCTGATCGGCAACTGCGTCGCCACCGTCGCCATCGCCGCCTGGGAGGGCGACATCGACCGCGAGCGGGCCCACGCGGTGCTCAACGGCAGCTATTCGCCCGAGGACGAACCGCTGGCCGAGCCCGCCGCAGTGCCGATCATTGCCGCCCGGTCGCATTGAGCGCCCCGACCGTGGCCGACGTCTCGCCCACCACCATCGCCGAACGCGTGGTGGAATCCATCCTGGCGCAGAAGCTCGCCCCCGGCGAACGGCTCGGCGAGCAGGCACTGGCGGAGAACTTCGGCGTCAGCCGCACCATGGTGCGCGAAGCCCTGATGCAACTGCAGGCGCGCGGCTTCGTCGAGGTCCAGTCGCGCCGGGGCTGGTACGTGGTCGAGCCCTCCGCCGAACAGGCGCGGGACGCTTTCGCGGCCCGCCGGATCGTCGAATCCGGCATCCTGGCCGAAGCCGGCCGGCCGCTGGCGAAAGTGATCCGCAAGCTGCGCGAACACATCGCGGACGAGGAGGCGGCCATCGCCGGCGCCGATGCGGCGACGCGGGCCTTCCTGCTGGCCGATTTCCACGTCTGCCTGGCCGACCAGATGGGCCATCGCCTGCTGTGCGACGTGCTGCGCGACCTGAGCGCGCGCACCACGCTGGCGGCGACCCTCTTCCAGTCGCGGCACGAGGCGGCGCAATCCTGCGCCGAGCATGCCGAGATCGTGGCCGCGCTCGAAAGCGGAGACACATCGCGCGCGCGGCAGCTCATGCTCGACCACATCGGCAACGTCGAGCAGGCGCTGCAGATCGAGCCCCGCGCCGAGCCGGGCGCCGAAGAGCGGCTGCGGGCCACGCTGGCACCGGTGGCGTTGCCGCGCGGCCCCCACGTGAAGTGAGCGGCGCGGCCGAGCCGGCAGCGCCAGCAGGTATATTCAACCTGCTCCCATGAACACCCCAGCGCTGCAGCGCGGCACCTTCCTCTTCCTGCTGGCAGCCGTCACCCTGGCATTCGGCTGGATCCTGTTTCCGTTCTTCGGGGCGGTGATGTGGGGCGTGGCGCTGGCGATCCTGTTCACGCCGCTCTATCGGACCCTGGTCAAGAAGATGCGCGGCCGGCGCAACCTGGCGGCCATCACCACCCTGCTGCTGGCCATGATCGTGGTCATCATCCCGCTCACCATGGTCACCGTGTCGCTGGTCCAGGAGGTCTCGCTGGTCTCGCAGAAAGTGCGCTCGGGCGACATCAGTTTCGCGAAATATTTCCAGCAGGTGGTGCAGGTGATTCCGCAATGGGCGCTCAACCTGCTCGACCGCTTCGGCCTGGGCGACATGCAGGGCCTGTTCAGCCAGCTGGCGCAGGCGGCGTCCAAGGGCAGCCAGGCGATTGCCACGCAGGCCGTCGCGATCGGCCAGAACACCTTCGAATTCCTGGTCAGCTTCGGCGTCATGATCTATCTGCTGTTCTTCATGCTGCGCGACGGCGGCGATTTGTCCAAGAAGGTGCGCGATTCGCTGCCGCTGGCCAAACCCCACACCCACCACCTGCTGAACAAGTTCGCCACGGTGATCCGGGCCACCATCAAGGGCAACATCGCGGTGGCGGCGGCCCAGGGCATCATCGGCGGGGTCACTTTTTCCCTGATGGGCCTGCAGGGCTCGCTGCTCTGGGGCGTGCTGATGGCCTTCCTGTCGCTGCTGCCGGCAGTCGGCGCGGCACTGATCTGGGGGCCGGTGGCGCTCTATTTCCTGGCCGTCGGCGCCATAGGCAAGGGCGTGGGGCTGATCTTCGTCGGCGTGTTCGTGATCGGGCTGGTCGACAACATCCTGCGCCCGCTCCTGGTCGGCAAGGACACGCAGATGCCCGACTACATCGTGCTGATGTCCACCATCGGCGGCATCTCGCTGTTCGGCCTCAACGGCTTCGTGATCGGCCCGGTGATCGCCGCGCTGTTCATGGCGGCCTGGGACCTGTTCGCCTCGGCGGAGGTGGTGGACTCGCAGGCGCCGTGAAGAAGTCGGCACGCCGACCAGCGATCTGATCAAGTTTTGCTTGGGCGCTTCAGCCAGGCGGAAAAGCATGAGACGATTCGCCGCCTGCCTCGGCGGCGTTCGCGGCCGCGGTTTTGAGAGCGGCGCTATTAACCTGGAACCCAACAGTCAATGAGTCGAAGTGGACGCAGCGTCCAATACGCCACCAGTCCCCTGCTGGCCAGCAAGACGCCCGTCTGGCGCAGCAAATTCATCGTCGCCAGCATCGCCTTCGGCTTTCTCATCCTGGCCGGTCGCGCCGTCTACGTCCAGGTGATCGGCAACGATTTCTTCCAGCATCAGGGTGAAGTGCGCTTCGAGCGCACACTCGAACTGCCCGCCAGCCGGGGCCACATCCTCGACCGCAACGGGCTGATCCTGGCTTCCGACATCCCGGCGCCGAGCATCTGGGCCATTCCCGAGGACGTCGACAGGGAGGACCCCACGGTCCAGGCCAAGCTGAAGAAGCTCGCCCAGCTGCTCGCGATGCCGCCGGCGGATCTCAGCCACAAGCTGGAAGAAGACAAGAGCTTCGTCTGGCTCAAGCGGCAGGTGGACGATCCGGTGGCCAAGCAGATTGCCGCGCTGGACATCAAGGGCATCTACGAGCGCCGCGAGTACAAGCGCCAGTATCCCGAGGGCGAGGCGGCCGCGCACGTGGCCGGCTTCACCAACGTCGAGGACGTCGGCCAGGAAGGCATCGAGCTGGCCTTCAACAAGGAGCTGTCCGGCAAGGCCGGCTCGCGCCGGGTGATCAAGAATCGCCTGGGCGCCGTGGTCGAGGACGTGGGCGACCAGGTGCCGCCGCTGGACGGCCAGGACGTGCAGCTGAGCCTGGACGACCGCATCCAGGCCGTGGCCTATGAGAAGCTGCGCGACGCAGTGACCCTCAACAAGGCCCGCGCGGGCAGCTGCGTGGTGGTCGACGCCACCACCGGCGAGCTGCTGGCGATGGCCAACTACCCCAGCTTCGACCCCAACAACCGGCGCAACCTGACGGGCGAGGAATTGCGCAACCGGGCGATGACCGATGTCTTCGAGCCGGGCTCGACGATGAAGCCGATCACCATCGCCACTGCGCTGCAGCTCGGGCGCATCACGCCGCAGACCGTGATCGACACCAATCCCGGCCACATCACCATCTCCGGCGCCACGATCCATGACGACGAGAACTTCGGCGTGCTGACCACCGAGACCGTCATCCAGAAGTCCAGCAACGTCGGCGCGACCAAGATTTCGCAGCGCATGACCCCCAAGGAGATGTGGGATTCCTACACCTCGCTGGGCTTCGGCCAGAAGCCGCAGACCCAGTTTCCGGGTGCGGTGACCGGACGCCTGCGGCCCTGGAAATCCTGGCGCCCGATCGAGCAGGCCACCATGTCCTACGGCTACGGCCTGTCCGCCTCGCTGTTCCAGATCGCACATGCCTACACCGCCTTCGCCAACAACGGCGTGGTGATCCCGATCACGATGCTCAAGACCACGGAGCCGCCGGTGGGCGTGCCGGTGTTCTCGCCGCTGGTGGCCAGCGAGGTGCGCAAGATGATGCACATGGCGGCCGGCCCCGGGGGCACCGCGCCGCTGGCGCAGACCGAAGGCTATTCGGTCGGCGGCAAGACCGGTACCGCCCACAAGCAGGAAGGCAGGGGCTACGCCGGCAACAAGTACCGCGCCTGGTACACCGGCATGTCGCCGATCGACAAGCCGCGCATCATCGTCGCGGTGATGATCGACGAACCGAGCGCGGGCAAGTACTTCGGCGGCCTGGTGGCCGCGCCGGTATTCAGCCAGGTGGTGCAGCAGACGCTGCGCATCCTCAACGTGCTGCCCGACCTGCCGGTCGCATCACAAGCACACTGACCGGATGCTGACTTAAATTCCACATGAACCTGACTGTTGCGTTCATGCTTCGCGGGCGGTGCGAACCTAAAATCCCTGGATGTTGGTTCTCTGTGTTCTTTGGGCACCCCTGTCCTTCTCGTGAATTCTGATTGCATCGCTTGCCGCTGCACGTTGCCCGACGTGCCCGCGGCGCCGGAGCCCGCCCGATGAGTGCGCGTGAATCGCTGGGCGAGGTCCATCTCGACCATCCGCGCGCGCCACGCACCGCGGTGATCCTGCTGCACGGGTTGTGCAGTACGCCGGATGAATTGCGCCCCGTCGAGACCTCGTTGCGCAGCCTCGGCTACGCGGTGCGGCCCTTGTCGATCAAGGGCTATTCGTTCGACGCCGCGGCCCAGACCCAGCGCTCCACCGGCTACGCCGCATGGATCGACGCCATCGAGCGCGAGGTCGATGCGCTGCGCGACGACCACGACCATGTGCTGCTTGTCGGCATCTCTGCCGGGGCATCGCTGGCCTTGGGTGCGGCCATCCGCTGCGGCAGGCGCATCGACGGATTGGTCCTGATGTCGACCACGCTGCGCTTCGACGGCTGGTCGATCCCGCGCTCGCACTTTCTGTTGCCGCTGGCTCTCTACACGCCGCTTGGGCGCTGGTGGAAGTACCGCGAGCGCGCGCCCTACGGCGTGAAGAACGAGCGCGTGCGCGCATGGATCGAGCGCGAACTGCGCACCCGCCGGATCTCCAGCGCGGGCAGTTCCGTGATCGGCATCGGCCATCTGCGCGAGCACGACAGGCTGATCCGGCATGTGCGCCGCCACATCGGACGCGTGACTTGCGCCCAGGTGCTGGCCCTCCATGCCCGCGAGGATGAAGTCGCCAGCGTCGCCAACCTCGGCATCCTCGCGCGCGGCCTGCGTTGCGTTACCCTTCGTTGCGTCGTGCTGGGCAACAGCTTCCACATGATCACCATCGATAATGATCGCCGCCAGGTGGTCGATGAAACCGTCCGCTTTGCCGCGGCCATCGCGCACTGCGCCGCCTGAGCCTGGCCGTGCACGAGCCGCGCAATTTCGCCAAGGAGGTCCATCCATGAGTTCAACCACAACATTCAGCACCATCGACAAGATCCTGGTCAGCGACTTCGACGTCAGTCCGGCGCTGATCCATCCCGAAACCGCCCTGGCCGATCTCGGGCTGGACTCGCTCGCCCTGATGGAGTTCGTCTTCGCCGTCGAAGACGCATTTCATCTGCGCATTCCGGAAGAACGGCTCGACCCGCGCGAAGCGGGCATCAACCTGCAGCGCCTGTGCGAGGTCATCGACCAGATGGCAGATGCCCACAAGGCCAGCACCCTTGCCGGCGTCGCATGAGGGCTAGCGATGCCATGGCCAGCGTGCGTGCCGGCCGACGGACGCCGTCGAAGGCAGCGGCGGCACCGGTCGCGGTGACCGGCCTCGGCATCCTCACGCCGCTGGGCAGGACGCTGCAGGATTTCGACGCCGCGTTGTTCGATGGCCGCTCCGCCGTGCGTGCGGAAAGCCTGAACATCGAAGGCCTCGATCCGATGCTGCTGGCAGTCGCGTCCTGTGACTTCGATGCGGCCGGTGTGCGCAGCGCGTCGCGACTGCCGCTCGACCGCGGCACCGCCATGGCCCTGACGGTCGCACAAGAGGCCGTTGCCGAGGCCGGTTTCGCAGCGGACGAGCTCGACGGCGACCGGCTCGGCGTGTTCTGGGGCAGCGGCCTCGGTGGCTGTGCCAGCTTCGACGCCACTGCCGCGACGCTCTACCGCGACCAGCGGCGCATGCGTCCCACCACGGTGCTGACCGTGATGCCCAACGCCGCGGTGGCGGAGATCGCGCTGCACTTCGGCGCCCGCGGATCAGCCATCGGCTACGCCTGCGCCTGCGCCTCGTCCGCGGTAGCGATCGGCGAGGCCATGCGGGCCATTCGCGGCGGCTGGCTGGACGTGGCGATCGTCGGCGGCCATGAGGCGATGCTGACCCCAGGATTGCTGGCCAGCTGGCATGCGATGCGCGTGCTGGCTGCACCGCCGCGCGAAGCGGCTGCAACCGCTTGCCGGCCCTTCTCGGCCGACCGGGCCGGCTTCGCGCTCGGCGAGGGTGCGGCTGCGCTGGTGCTCGAATCCGAGTCCCATGCGCGCGCACGCGGCGTGAGCGGGTCCTGTGTCCTGGCCGGCTATGCCACCAACTGCGACGCCAGCCACATCACGAACCCGGATCCAGGCGGCCAGGCGCGCGCCATGCGCGCGGCCTTGCGCGATGCCGGCCTCGAAGCCAAGGACATCGGCCACATCAACGCCCACGGCACGGCCACCATGGCAGGCGACGCGGCCGAGGCGTCCTCGATCCTGGCCGTGTTCGGCAACGCGGTGCCCGTCAGCGCGACCAAGTCCATCCATGGCCACCTGATGGGCGCAGGCGGGGCGGTCGAACTGGCGGCGGCGCTGCGTGCACTGGCGCGCGAGGCCCTGCCGCCGATCGCCAACCTGGTCGAGGCGGATCCGGCGTTCCAGCTGGACTTCGTCCGCGGATCGCGGCGCGAAGCCAGGGGACTGCGCCATGTGCTGTCGAATTCCTTTGCCTTCGGCGGCACCAACGCAGTCCTGATCGCTTCGCGCATCGGCTAGGGGTTCGGCGCCGCGGCCGTGCCCGTGGCCGTGACCCACCAGCGCTCGCCGAAGCGCCCCTGCAGGAACGCGACGAAGCTCGAGACCTTGCCCGGCATCAGCTTGGGTGAGGGAAACACCGCGTGGATCTCCTGCTCGGCGAGGCCGTGATCGGCCAGCACCTGCACCACCTGCCCCGAGGCCAGCGACGGACCCGCCACGTAGTGCGGCATCAAGGCAACGCCGAGGCCGGCGCGTGCCGCCGCCAGGACGGCCGAGACATTGTTCGAGCGCAGGCGGGGCGATACCGGCACGGTGACAGGCTCGCCCCGGGGGGTGTGCAGATGCCAGACGTCGTCGCCGACCACGCTGCTGTAGATCAAGGCCACATGGGTGCTCAGGTCCTGCGCCTTGCTCGGCGTGCCGTGCTGCTTCAGATAGACCGGCGCCGCCACCATCACCCAGGGATTCATGCCGAGGAAGCGCGCACCCAGCGAAGAATCGGCCAACTTGCCCATGCGGATCGCGACGTCGATTCCCTGCGCGACGAGGTCGACATAGCGATCTTCGAAGCTCAGGTCGATCTGCACCTGGGGATGGCGCGACATGAACTCCAGCGCCAGCGGCACCACCACCCGGCGGCCGAATGCAGTCGAAGTGCCGATGCGCAGCAGGCCCTGGGCCTGCGACTGCCTGAGCCTGACGATGCTCTCGGCCTCCTCGGCATCGCGCACGATGGCCTTGCACTTCTCGTAGTAGAGCGCGCCCGATTCGGTGAGGCTCACGCCGCGCGTGTTGCGGTTGAGCAGCCGCACCTTCAGGCGCGCCTCGGTGGCCGCCACCTGCTTGGTCACGGTGGGCTGGGTGGTGTTGAACTCGCGTGCCGCCTTGGAGAAGCTGCCGGTCTCCACCACACGCACGAACATCTCCATGGCAAGCAATCGATCCATCGCCGACATGGTAGCGTTCCCTGCCCGGCGCCTCGGGCCACGCGCTACAGCACGAAGGGAACGAAGCGCCGGGTCGAACGCATGTAGTCGCGATAGGCCTCGCCGAAGTACGCCAGGCATTCCTGCTCTTCGCGCAGCGCGGTGAGGAACAACAGCGCCGTGGCGGCCAGCACCAGTGCGAGGCCGATCCAGGAAAACTCCTTCAGGAAGTTGCCCCAGGCCAGCAGGATCAGTGAGGTGTACATCGGATGGCGGATGTAGCGAAAGGCGCCACTGGTCACCAGCGCGCTGGTTTTTTCGAAATCGAACAGGGCCTGGTCTTCGCGGGCCGCGCTGGGCTTGCCCATCCGCTTGAGCAGCCGCACCGCATGCAAGGGCAGCAAGGCCGATGCGATGAGCAGGAACCACGAGACCCACCGATGCGGCTGGGTGGGCAGGCCGCCCCCGGCAAACAGATTGAGCGCGACCAGACCCAGGATGAACTCGCAGGCAAGGAAGCGGTAGAAGCCGTGCGAGTTCGGCTGCCTCAATGAGCGGCGCGATACCCCGTAGAGCGCCGCGGAGGCAAGGATGAAGATGACGGTTGCGACGACGGCGTGGCGCATGGGGGTGAATCTACACGGGCTTCGCACCCTGGCGCGCAGGGCGCGTCGCTCCTATTCCACCCAGGAATAGGCGATATGGCCCGGGGCCTTCTTCTCGCGGCCGCCGCACCCTCCTAAAGTCGAGCCTTACAGAAGGAGACTCGCATGGCAAAGATGACCGCGGCCCAGGCCGCCGTGCTCGTGATGGAAAAAGAAGGCGTGACGCAGGCTTTCGGCGTGCCGGGCGCCGCCATCAATCCGCTCTATTCGGCACTGCGCAAGCAGGGCAGCATCGCCCATATCCTGGCGCGCCACGTCGAAGGCGCCTCGCACATGGCCGAGGGCTACACGCGCGCGGTGGCGGGCAACATCGGCGTGTGCATCGGCACCTCCGGACCGGCGGGCACGGACATGATCACCGGCCTGTATTCGGCCTGGGCCGATTCCATCCCGATTCTTTGCATCACCGGCCAGGCGCCGCGCGCCCGGCTCTACAAGGAAGACTTCCAGGCGGTGGACATCGAATCCATTTCCAAGCCGGTCACCAAGTGGTCGGTCACGGTGCGCGAGCCCGGCCAGGTGCCGCAGGTGTTCCAGCAGGCCTTCCACCTGATGCGCTCGGGCCGCCCGGGCCCGGTGCTGATCGATCTGCCCTTCGACGTGCAGATGGCCCAGATCGAATTCGACATCGACACCTACACGCCCTTGACGCCTTACAAGCCGGCCGCCACGCGGGCCCAGATCGAGAAGGCGATCGCGATGCTCAATGCGGCCGAGCGGCCGCTGATCGTGGCCGGCGGCGGCGTCATCAACGCCGATGCCAGCGCGCTGCTGGTGCGCTTTGCCGAAGCCACCGGGGTGCCGGTGATTCCAACGCTGATGGCCTGGGGCGCGATCCCCGACGACCACCCGCTGATGGTCGGCATGTGCGGGCTGCAGACCAGCCATCGCTACGGCAACGCCACGATGCTGGCCTCCGACTTCGTGCTGGGCATCGGCAACCGCTGGGCCAATCGCCACACCGGCTCGGTCGAGGTCTACACCAAGGGCCGCAGCTTCGTTCACGTCGACATCGAGCCGACCCAGATCGGCCGCGTCTTCACGCCGGACTTCGGCATCGTCTCGGATGCCAAGGCGGCGCTCGAGCTCTTCGTGCAGGTGGCCGAGGAAATGAAGGCCAAGGGCCAGCTGCCCGAGCGCAGCGGATGGGTCGGCGAGTGCCGCGAGCGCAAGAAGACGATGCTGCGCAAGACCAACTTCGCCGATGTCCCGATGAAGCCGCAGCGCGTCTACCAGTGCATGAACAACAACTTCAGCCACGACACCTGCTATGTGAGCACCATCGGGCTGTCGCAGATCGCGGCGGCGCAGTTCCTGCATGTGTACAACCCGCGCCACTGGATCAACTGCGGCCAGGCCGGCCCGCTCGGCTGGACGATCCCGGCGGCCCTGGGCGTGCGCGCGGCCGATCCGACACGCAAGATCGTCGCACTCTCCGGCGACTATGACTTCCAGTTCATGATCGAGGAGCTGGCCGTGGGCGCGCAGTTCAAGCTGCCCTACATCCACATCGTGGTCAACAACTCCTACCTCGGGCTGATCCGCCAGGCGCAGCGCGGCTTCGAAATGGACTACTGTGTGCAGCTCGGCTTCGACAACATCAACGCGGCGGAGGACGCCGGCGTCGAACGCAGCTACGGCGTCGACCATGTCAAAGTGGTCGAGGGCCTGGGCTGCAAGGCGATCCGCGTGCGCAGGCAGGAAGAGATGACGCCGGCCATCCAGCGCGCCGAACAGCTGATGGCGGAGTTCGGCGTGCCGGTGGTGATCGAGGTGATGCTCGAGCGCGTGACCAACATCGCGATGGGCACCGAGATCGACGCCATCAACGAATTCGAGGCGCTGGCCGAGAGCCTCGAAGACGCGCCGACGGCGATTGCCGTCGCGATGCTCGACTGAAACCTTGCGCGACAGACCAGAGAGGAGACACACATGCCCAAGTTCGCAGCCAATCTGACGATGCTGTTCAACGAGCTGCCGTTCATGCAGCGCTTCGAGGCCGCCGCCCAGGCGGGCTTCAAGGCCGTCGAGTACCTGTTCCCCTATGCCTACGACAAGAAGGAACTGGCCGCCGCGCTGCGCGACAACGGGCTCGCGCAGGTCCTGCACAACCTGCCAGCGGGCGACTGGGACGGCGGAGAGCGCGGCATCGGCTGCCATCCCGATCGCGTCGGCGAGTTCCGCGAAGGCGTGGCGCGCGCGATCGACTATGCGACGGCGCTCGCCTGCCCGCAGGTCAACTGCCTGCTTGGCAAGCTGCCCGAAGGCGTGACGGCCGCCGATGCGCGCGAGGTGGTGGTCGAGAATCTGCGTTTCGCGGCCAATGAACTGCAGGGCGCCGGCATCCGCCTGCTGATCGAGCCGGTCAACAGCTTCGACATTCCGGGCTTCTACCTGACGCGCACCGACCAGGCGCTCTCGTTGATCGACGAGGTGGGCTCGCCCAACCTGCTGCTGCAGTACGACATCTATCACGCGCAGCGCATGGAAGGCGAGCTCGGTGCCACGATCGAGAAGAACATGGCACGCATCGGCCATATCCAGCTGGCCGACAACCCGGGACGCGGCGAGCCGGGCACCGGGGAGATCCACTATCCCTGGCTGTTCAAGCACATCGATGCGCTGGGCTATGCGGGCTGGATCGGCTGCGAATACAAGCCGCGCGCCGGCACCGTCGAGGGCCTCGGCTGGCGCCGGGCGCTGCTGTCCTGAACCCTGATCGAAGAAAGGCAATGCAATCAATGACCAGCACCATGCAACGGATCGGCTTCATCGGCCTCGGCATCATGGGCGCGCCGATGGCCGGCCACCTGCTCGACGCCGGCCACCAGCTCTTCGTCCACACCCGCAGCCGCGCACCGGAGCCGTTCGCATCGAGCGCTCGCGTGTGCAGCTCCGGCAACGAGGTGGCCAGGCAGGCCGACATCGTCTTTCTGATGCTGCCGGACACACCCGACGTCGAGCAGGTGCTGTTCGGCGAGGACGGCGTGGCCGCGGGCTTGGCTCAAGGCAAGACGGTGGTCGACT
>DASXKG010000149.1:0-4149 GCA_036496965.1 Variovorax sp. | reverse complement strand
GGTGTGCGGCGTGGTCTGGTGCTACACCGGCGCGCCGGAGGGGGCGGACGCCTTGTTCAAGCCCGTGCAGGCCTTCGGGCCGCCGCTCATGCACGGCGTGCAGCCCATGCCCTCCCCGGCGTTGCAGAGTGCATTCGATGGGCTTTATCCTCCCGGGCACCAATGGTATTGGAGAGCCGATTTTGTCAATGAACTGACGGACGAGGCCATTGCCCAGCACCAGCGCTTCGCCGCGCAGCTCCCCAGCCCGCAGTCGACGATGCACCTGTACCCGATCGACGGCGCCGCACACCGCGCGAAGCCGGCCGACACCGCGTTTTCGTACCGCGACGCGCAATGGGCCGAGGTCATGGTCGGCGTGAGCCCCGATCCGAAGGACGCAGCGGCGATCACTGCCTGGACCAAGGACTACTGGGATGCGCTCCATCCGCATTCGGCCGGCGGCGCCTACGTGAACATGATGATGGACGAAGGCGACGAACGCATCCGCGCGTCCTATCGCGATAACTATGCGCGCCTGGCGGAAGTGAAGCGCCAGTACGACCCGGGCAACCTGTTCCGCGTCAACCAGAACATCCGCCCGCAGTGATGCCGCGGGGCGTGCACCCCGCTATAGCAGACCTTCCCGATTGGCGAACGCCGCCGCCTCGGTCCGGTTGGCGGTGTAGGTCTTCTGCAGGATGCTGCGCACATGGTTGGCGACGGTGTTCGGGCTGATCGCGAGCACCTGGCCGATCTCGCGGTTGTTGCGGCCCATCGCCATCAACTTGAGTACGCCGACCTCGCGCTCGGTCAGTCCGCATGGAAAGGCCGGCGCGCCGATGGCGTCGACCAGCGCCGCGATGCGCGCTGTCAGGGAATTCATTCCCAGCGTGGTGCTGTCGGCCGCCGCATCGTCCAGCAGCGCGCGCGCCCGATCGTGGTCGCCGGGCAGCGCGCGGCGGTGCAGCATCACCGCATAGGCATGGCGGGTGTGCGCCAGCCAGATGCGCCAGCCGGTCTTGGCGTCCATTGCCATGGCGGCTTCGAAGTGGCGTTCGGCCACCTCCCACTCTGTCATCAGGGTGGCGAGCGAGCCCAGCAGGCGGTCGGCCGAACCCAGGCAAGGGCCGCCCGAGTCGGCCACGAGATTGGCCCCGGCATGGCCCTTCAGCATGGCATAGAGCAAGGCCGCGCGCGCCGCGTCGCCGAGGTAGACGCAGACCTCGGCGGCAAACATCGCGCTGGTCATCGTGCTGGCATCCTTCGGCGCGGTCGGCGCCGGATGCCAGGGCAGGCTGTCGAACTGGGCCCGGCACTCCGGGCGCATGTCGAGCTCCGCATACAGCAGCGCCAGGCCGGGCTGCCAGGCCTTGTCCCTGGGCGTCGTGCGAACGAAGAGTTGCAGCAGCGGAAGCACCTCGCCGAGCCGGCCCTGCTCGCGCCGGAGGCAGAACATCTGCATGCTGAATGCGGTGACAGCCTGCGGTTCGGCAACGCGCCGCCCGATGGCCAGGGCCTGATCGGCCCAGGCTTCGGCGTCCGCAAAGCGGCCTTCGTTGAGCGCCATCAGCCCCTCCACATAGCGGCAGAGCGCCTGGTAGTGCAGCCAGCCCAGGCGCTCCGCGAGCCGCAGGCCCACGCTGCGCAAACGGCTCAGCGCGGGCAGGTCGCCCACGCGGATCAGGTCGATCAGGAAGAAGGGCAGCAGTTCTGCGACGCTGCGCGACTGGCTGGTCGAGCTTTCGGCCATGCTCCAGGCTTCGTTGGCGGCCGCCAGGCGCTGGTGCAGCAGTTCGGGCCAGTAGATGGCCGAGGCGATCGAGGCCAGGGCCAGACGAAGCCCGTCCTTGTCGCCGATCTGTCGCGCCAGTACTGCGGCACGGCGGTGGGCCTCTTGCGCCTGGTCCGCATCGTCGCAGTAGACGTAGGCTCGGCACAGGTGCGCCAGCAATTCGACCCGCAGCGGGTCCTCCGTCTGGTGCAGCGCGATGGCCTCCAGCAACAGGCCCACTGCCTGTTCGCCGGAGTGCGAGGCGGCCATATTGGATCGCTCGTAGCCCACGGCGGCTTGCGCGAAAAGCGGCCCCAGGCCCTCGCTGCGTGCCAGCTCCGCCGCCTGCTGGTAGAACATGGCCGCCGGTTCGCCGGCACCGAGCATCAACTCCGCCTTGCCGAGTCCCAGCAGCAGGGCGCAGCGCCCGGCCGCGTCCCTGGCGAAATGCCGTTCCTGCAGGAGCAGCGCCAGCTGGTAGTGGCGAACCGCCTCCTCGTAGGCGAACAGCTTCGCTGCATGCGCGGCGGAGCGCCGCGCGTAGTCCAGCGCCTTGGCAGCCGCATGGCCGAGGCCGGCTTCGCTGAAGTGGTAGGCCAGCTGCGGCAGCACCGTGGGATCGTCGGCCCCGTAGCGCTGCTCGAGCAGCTCGCCGATGCGCAGGTGCAGGCGCGGGCGGCGCAACCCCAGCATTTCGTCGTAGACGCATTCGCGGATCAGGGCATGGCTGAAGCGGAAATGCGGAGCCCGCGGCGCCTCCTCGATGACCTGCACGGCCAGTGCTTCCTCCAGCGCCTGCAGGAGCTGGTCTTCCGGCATCTCTTGCTCCAGTTGCATCAGCAGGTCCAGGTCGAAGGAGCGGCCGATGCAGGCGGCGGTGGACAGGAGCTTGCCCGACGAGGGCGACAGGCGATTCAGCCGCTTGCCGATCACTTCGCGCACGCCGCTCGGGATCTTCATCAGCTGGCGCGGATCCTCGACCAGCGAGACCAGGCCGGTCGGCGAGCGCATCTCCGTCATCATGAAGCGCAGCGTCTCTTCGAGAAAAAGCGGGTGGCCTTCGGTGCGGGCGTGCATGGAGCTGGCGAAACTGGGGCTCGCCCGGACGCCGGTGGCAGCGCTCGTGAACTCCTCGGTCTCGCGCTCGCTCAGGCCAGGCAGCTCGATGCGCTGGAAGGCCGACGAACGCGCCAGTTCGGCCAGGGTGTCGAACAGCGGATGCTGGCGCGACAGTTCGGAGTCGCGGTAGGTGCCCACCACCAGCAAGGCGCTGTCCTCGAGCTCCGTGGCCAGGAATGCGAACAACCTCAAGGAGGTGGCATCGGCCCAGTGAAGGTCCTCGAAGATCAGCGCCAGCGGCATGCGCCGCGCCGCGCGGCGCCAGAATTCGGCCACGGCGTCGAACAGCCGAAAGCGCGACTGGGCGGTGTCGTCGTCGTCCGGCCTCGGCGCTTGGGGCGTCAGCTGTCCGGCGAGTTCGGGAACGATGCCCGCGATGTCGGCGAGGCCCGGGCCCAGGGTCTGCTCCGGATGGGCATCGCCGCTGCTGCGCAGGTAGCTGCGGATCAGTTGCCGCCAGGGCCAGTAGAGCGGCGCGCCCGGCTCCTCCAGGCAGCGGCCCCAGAGCACGGGGACGCCCTCCTGCTCGGCGCGCATGGCCATCTGCTGCACCAGCCGCGTCTTGCCGATACCGCCCGATCCGGCCAGCATGACCACCCGGCCGCGTCCCTGGCGGGCGCTGGCCAGCGCGCGCGTCAACTGGGCCATTTCCTGCTGGCGGCCCACGAACAGCACCGACGGCCGTGGCGCCGGAGCCGACGGCGCAACGGGCGCTGCAGCCGGCGCCGGTTCGCGCACCGGCATGGCACGGGCCGGCGCCGGATGGACCGCGAAGCTGCGCACCGGCCTGGTGATGTTCTTGAGCGCCTGCTCGCCGCGGTCGGTGAAGACGGCGCTGATGCGGCCGCTCACCACGCCGCGCACGACATCCGAGACGGTGATGCCGCCCGCGTCGGCCAGTGCTTGCAGGCGCGATGCGACATTGACGCCGTCACCATAGACCGTGCCGTCATTCTTCTCGGTCACGTCGCCGAGGTGGATGCCGATGCGAAAGGGCATGCGCTGGTTCTGCGCCGTGGCCTCGGAGGCGAGGGCCAACCGATGCTGGATGGTCAATGCCGCGCTGGCCGCACCGGTTGCCGTTTCGAACACCGCCAGCACCGAGTCGCCCGCCATGTCGATGACCCGGCCCTGGTGCTGCTCGATCTCCTGCCTGAAGACCGAACGCGCGGCGTCGAGCGCCACGGCGGTCGCGTTCTCGTCCGCCGCCATCAGCCTGGAGAATCCGACGGCGTCCGCTGCAAGAATCGCCATCAGCCTGTGTCTGGCGCCAGATT
>DASXKG010000148.1:0-2134 GCA_036496965.1 Variovorax sp. | reverse complement strand
GACCTGTCGGGCGGGATGATCAAGCGGGTGGCGCTGGCGCGCGCGCTGATCATGGATCCGCCGCTGCTGCTGCTGGACGAACCCACCGCCGGCCTCGACCCGGAGAGTGCCGACGGCTTCTGCGACCTGTTGCGCGGCCTGCATCGCGAACTCGGGCTCACGGTGGTGATGGTCACGCACGACCTCGACACCTTGTTCGATCTCAGCAGCCGCATCGCGGTCCTGGCCGACCAGAAGGTGATCGTCTCCGGCACGGCGCGCGACGTGATCGCCTATCCGAATCCGTTCATCCACACGTACTTCCTCGGCGGTCGCGGCCAGCGCGCCATGGAAGCGCTGCATGAGGGGACGACCGGCCGGCCGGCCCCTCTGACTCCATGAAAGGGAGCCGCCATGGAAAACAAGTCCCATGCCCTCGCCGCCGGCGTCTTCGTGCTCGGCCTGATCGCTGTGCTGGTGGCGCTGGTGGTCTGGCTCACGCGCGACGACACCGTGCGCAACATCTACGAGCTGTCCACGCACGAAGCCGTGAGCGGCCTGCAGCCGCAGGCCATGGTGCGCTACCGCGGCATCGCGGTCGGCAAGGTGGTCTCGATCGACTTCGATCCGAAGGTGAAGGGCAATGTGCGGGTGCGCATCTCGGTCGACGAGCGGGTGCCGCTCACCACCTCGACCTTCGCCACGCTGAGCTACCAGGGAGTCACCGGCCTGGCCTTCATCGCGCTGGACGACAAGGGCGAATCCACGGTGGCGTTGAAGCCCAACAATGACGATCCGCCGCGCATCCCGCTCAAGCCCTCGCTGCTGTCGGAATTGCAGGACCGGGGCGAGGTGATCCTCGGGCGCGTCGAGGAAGCGACCCGGCGGGTCAATGCGGTGCTGAGCGAGGCCAACCAGAAGCGAATCGCCGACGCGCTGGAGAGCATCTCGCTGGCCGCCGCCAGCGCCAACCAGCTCACGCGCTCGCTGGACAACACCGTCAAGACCGGGCTGGATCCGGCGCTCAAGGCGCTGCCGCCGCTGGTCGAGCGGACCAAGGACACGATGGGCAACGTGAAGACGGCGGCCGGCGACGTGTCGCGCGTGGCCCGCAACCTCAATGCCACCGTGATCCGCTTCAATGCCGCCGACGGCCCGATGGACCGCCTGAGTGATGGCACCCGCTCGCTCTCGGCCGCGCTCGACAATTTCAACAACACCACCGTGCCGCGGCTGAACCGGATGGCCGACGACACCTCGCTCACCGTGCGTCGGGTGGGCGTGGCGGCCGACGGCATCACCAACAACCCGCAGGCGCTGCTGTTCGGCAATGGCGGCTCCGCCGCCGGGCCGGGCGAGCCTGGCTTCTCCGCGCCGGCGATGCCGGCCAGCCCCTGAAGGACCACCGATGAACGATGCACCGATGCTTTTGCGGGCTGCCGACCGGCCGCGCGCAGTCGTCCCCGTTCGGCGGCGGGCGCTCTGCAGCGGCTTCGCCGTGCTGCTGCTGGCGGGTTGTGGCGCCTTGCCCAGCAAGCCGGCGCGGCCCGTGCTGTACGACTTCGGGCCGGGCGCGATGGTTTCGCAGCCCTTGACCCAGGGTGCGCTGCCGCCGCTGGTGTTGTCCGATGTCGGGGCCAATTCGCGGCTCGAGGGCGTGCAGATCCTCTACCGCTTCAGCTATGCCGATGCCAACGAATTGCGTCCCTACGGCCTGTCGCTCTGGAGCCAGCCGCCGGCCCAGCTGCTGCGCGAGCGCCTGCGCCAGGGTCTCTCGGCCGGCCACATGGTGATAGGCCCCGAAGACAGCGCCGCCGTGACGCGCAGCGCCGGCCATGCGCCCGACCAGCTGCGCGTGACGCTGGAGGAGTTCAGCCAGGTCTTTCAATCGCCCGACCAGAGCGTGGGGCTGGTGCGCCTGTCGGCCACCCTGACGCGCAGCAATCCGGGCGGCGAGCGGATGGTCGCGCAGCGCAGCTTCGCGGCGCAGCGTCCGGCGCCGACCAGCGACGCGCCCGGTGGCGTGAAGGCACTGGCCGCCGCCAGCGATGCGGTGGTCGCCGAAATCGTCACCTGGGTCGACCAGGTCCACTAGGATGAAACACCCCCGAAGCGCCTGCGGCGCCTCCCCCTCGAGGGGGCGATACCAGCGGCC
>DASXKG010000147.1:0-3072 GCA_036496965.1 Variovorax sp. | reverse complement strand
TCGATCACGAACGCGGGATTCAGGTCGCGCATCGGCGGCCCGAAGGTCTTGGCGGGCCGCAGCGGCACGACGATGCGCGTGTCGACCGCGCTGATGTAGTCGTTTTGCAGATCAAGCAGGTAGGGCGTGCTCGTGCGCAGGTCGAGCTCGGGATGGCGATAGACCTCGTAGCGTGCCATCGGTTTCAGAAGCTGCGGTACCGGGCCAGGGGCAGGCCTTCCTCGGCGATGCGGGCGTTGTAGGCCGCGATGCCTTCCTTGTTGTCCTCGTTCCACCTTTCCCAGTAGCGGCGCCTCACTTCTTCCGCCAGCAGCCGGTCGACCGTCTGCGACACGTTCATGCCGAGTTCGCGCGCCATTTCCAGCACCTTGCTGTTGAGCGACAGGTTGGTGGCTTTCTTGGGGGCGTTGGGATCGAAGCGAAGCATGGGGAATTCCTTGTGCACGAAGGATGCGCATAGTTTACGCGCATCACACCGTGCGGAGCACCCGGCCCGGATTCAGGATGTTCTGCGGATCGATGCCACGCTTGATGGCGCGCATCATCTCCAGCGCCACCGGCGACTTGTGCTTCTCGAGCGTCTCGACCTTGAGCGAGCCGACGCCGTGCTCGGCCGAGAACGAGCCGCCGAATTTTTCCACCGCGTCGTAGACCAGCGTGTTGATGCGGTCTTCCTGGTCGCGCAGGAAGGCCTGGTTGTCGCCGCCCTCCGGCGCCTGCACGTTGTAGTGCAGGTTGCCGTCGCCCAGGTGGCCGAAGTTCACCAGCCGCACGCCGGCGACCTCGCGCGCCAGCAGCGCGTCAGTCTCGGCCACGAAGGCCGGGATGCGCGACACGGCGATCGAGATGTCATGCTTGATGTTGAGCCCTTCCTCGGCCTGGGCCAGCGGAATGCTTTCGCGCACATGCCAGAGCTGGTGCGCCTGGGTCAGGTTCTCGGCCACCACGGCATCGCTGACGCAGCCGCTTTGCAGGGCGCTTTCGAGCAGGGCCTCGAAGCGGGCGCGGGCGTGGTCTTCGGATTCGCTGTCGGAATTCTCCAGCAGCACGCAGTAGGGCACGGCCGGGTCATCGACGAAGGGCACGCGCAGCGCCGGAAAATGCTTGGCGACCAGGCTGAGCGCGAACTGGCCCATGACCTCGAAGCCGGTCAGCCCCGGCCCGAGCCGCTGGTGCGCGAGGCCGAGCAGCGTGACCGCGTGGCCGAGCGAGGGCACCGCGGCCCAGGCGGTGAGCTGCGCGGCCGGCAGCGGGTAGAGCTTCATGGTGGCGGCGGTGATGATGCCGAGCGTGCCTTCGCTGCCGATCATCAGGTCGCGCAGGTCGTAGCCGGTGTTGTCCTTGCGCAGCCCGCTGGTGCCTTCCCAGATCTGGCCCTGCGGGGTCACCACCTCGAGCCCCAGGCAGAGCTCGCGCGTATTGCCGTAGCGCAGGACCTGCGTGCCGCCTGCATTGGTCGCGAGGTTGCCGCCGATGGTGCAGCTGCCTTCGGCCGCAAGGCTGAGCGGGAACAGGAAGCCGGCGCTGCGGGCGGCCTCCTGGAGCGTCTGCAGCACGCAGCCGGCTTCGACCGTCATCGTGAGGTTCGCCGCGTCGATGCCGCGGATCGTATTCAGGCGCTGCAGGCTCAAGAGCACCTGGGTGCCGCTCGCGTCCGGGATCGAGCCGACGGCCAGCCCGGTGTTGCCGCCCTGCGGCACGATCGCGATGCCGGCCGCGGCGCAGGCCTTGACCACCGCCGCCACCTGCCTGGCATCGGCCGGACGCACCACCGCCAGCGCCTTGCCGCGCGAGCGCTTGCGCCAGTCCTGCTCCCAGGCGCTGAGGTCGCCCTCGGTCAGTACATGGCCGGCACCGACCAGCGCGCGCAGGTCGTCGAGGATGCGGCTCATGAAGTAGCTCCTTCGAGGGTCCGGGCCAGCGCGGCGTTGCGCAGGCGCAGCCGCACATGCCAGGCGCAGGCGGTGAAGAGCGCAATGCACAGCACGACCTGGAGCAGGGCCAGCGCACGGCTGGTGCCGCTGGCGTCGCTCCAGGCGCGGACCACGCCTTCGGTGAAATAGAGCCAGACCATCAGGCTGACCCAACGGTAGGTGTACATCCGGTTTTTCAGCAAGCCCGCCAGCGGCACCACCAGCGGCAGCACCTTGAGCGCGAGCAAGGAGCCGCCCGGGCGCAGCGGCGCCAGCCACAGCTCCCAGGCCAGACCGAGCACGATCAGCCCGACCAGGCTGCCGACGGCAAGCCAGCGGGTGGCGGAAACGGATGCGGGAAGGGGTTTGGAGGCGATCACGACAAAGCCGAAGAGCAACCGCGCCGATGCGGCGAGGACCGGATGGCATGATACCGGCCATGAATCGCTGGCAGCTTTGGAGGGATCTGTCGAATTTTCCCTGGGGCAACACCGCCGCGGTTCTCAGGGAGCGTTTTCGCGAAGACCGGCTCGGCCTGACGGCGAGCAGCCTGACCTTCACCACCACCATCGCCCTGGTGCCGTTTTTCACCGTTGCGCTGGCGTTGTTCACCGTCTTCCCGATGTTCGGCGACCTGCACGGGCGGCTGCAACGCTGGCTGGTGGAGAGCCTGATTCCCGAGAACATCTCGCGCCAGGTGCTCGGCTACCTGAACCAGTTCGCCAGCAAGGCGAGCGGCCTGGGCGTTGCCGGCCTGGTGCTGCTGCTGGTCACGGCGGTGGCGCTGATCCTGACGATGGACAAGACCCTCAACAACATCTGGCGCGTGCGCAAGCCGCGGCCGCTCGCGCAGCGGGTGCTCATCTACTGGGCCGCGATCACGCTCGGTCCGCTGCTGCTGGCGCTGAGCCTGAGTACCACCGCCTCCTTCTTTTCCGCTTCGCGCGAGGTGGTCGGCGGCAGTGGGGTCAAGCTGCTGCTCTTGTGCTTCGAGTTCGCGCTGCTGGCCGGCGGCATGGCCTCGCTCTTCCACTACGTGCCGAACACGCGTGTCAAATGGGCCCATGCCTGGACCGGCGGCCTCTTCGTCGCCGCCGCGATCGAGCTTGCCAAGCGCGTGCTCGGCTACTACCTGAGCCTGATGCCGACCTATTCGATG
>DASXKG010000146.1:0-9294 GCA_036496965.1 Variovorax sp. | reverse complement strand
CGGCAACGTCGGGCGCGAAGGCGTGGGCATCAATCCGCTGCGCGGCCAGAACAACGTGCAGGGCTCCTGCGACATGGGTTCGTTCCCGCACGAGTTGACGGGCTACCGTCATGTCTCGGACAGCATCGCCCGCGGCTCCTTCGAATCCGCCTGGGGCGTGGAAATCAGCCCCGAGCCCGGCCTGCGCATTCCCAACATGTTCGACGCCGCGCTCTGCGGTACTTTCAAGGGCCTGTACTGCGAGGGCGAGGACATCGTGCAGTCCGACCCGAACACGCAACACGTGGCCGAAGCCATGATGGCCATGGAATGCGTGGTGGTGCAGGACCTGTTCCTGAACGAGACCGCCAAGTACGCCCACGTCTTCCTGCCCGGCTCCTCCTTCCTCGAGAAGGACGGCACCTTCACCAACGCCGAGCGGCGCATCTCGCGGGTGCGCAAGGTGATGCCGCCCAAGGGCGGCCTGGCCGACTGGGAAGTGACCGTCAAGCTGTCCCAGGCACTGGGCTACCCGATGGACTACGCCAGCCCCGAGGCGATCATGGACGAGATCGCGGCGCTCACGCCCACCTTCAGCGGCGTGAGCTATCGCCGGCTCGACGAGCTGGGCAGCATCCAGTGGCCCTGCAACGAGGCCGCGCCCGAGGGCACGCCGACCATGCACATCGACAGGTTCGTGCGCGGCAAGGGGCGTTTCATCATCACCCAGTACGTGGCCAGCGACGAGAAGGTCACGCGCAGGTTCCCGCTGCTCTTGACCACCGGCCGGATCCTGTCCCAGTACAACGTCGGCGCCCAGACCCGGCGTACGCCCAACAACCAGTGGCACAGCGAAGACCGGCTGGACATCCATCCGCACGATGCGGAAGAGCGCGGCATCCGGGACGGCGACTGGGTCGGCATCCAGAGCCGGGCCGGCGAGACGGTGCTGCGCGCGACGGTGTCCGAGCGCATGCAGCCGGGCGTGGTCTACACCACCTTCCACTTCCCGGAATCGGGCGCCAATGTGATCACCACCGACAGCTCCGACTGGGCCACCAACTGCCCCGAGTACAAGGTGACGGCGGTGCAGGTCATGCCGGTGATGCAGCCGTCGGCCTGGCAGCGTGAACACAGCCGCTTCAACCGCGTGCAGCAGCAACTGCTGGATGCCCGTGCCGACGCCGCCGCGGCGGTCCCGGCCAAGTGAGCGCATGATGGCCGTCGAATCCAGGGCGACGATGCCGGCGGGCAGCGACGAGGTGGTCGCCTTTTGCGAAGGCGCACGCTCGCTGCCGGTGCGCGGCGTGCGGGAAGGGCGCGAATTCGCGGTCCAGGACTGGGTCGCGGACGAAGTGCCGGTGGCGCTGGAATTCAACGGCATCTCGCATGCGGTGATGCTGGCGACGCCGCTGGACCTGGAGGAGTTCGCCCTCGGCTTCTCGCTCAGCGAAGGCATCCTGGATGCGCCGCACGAACTCTATGCGGTCGAGGAAGAGCGCTCGGCGCTGGGCATCACGCTGCACCTGCAGGTGGCGAGCGGGCCCTTCGCGCGGCTCAAGGAACGGCGCCGGACGCTCACCGGCCGCACCGGCTGCGGCCTGTGCGGCACCGAGAGCCTGGAACATGTCGCCCACAACCTGCCCGTGCTCACCGACCAGCGCCCGTGGAGCCGCGCGGCCATCGGCCGCGCGATGGCACAGTTCTGCGAGCGGCAGACCCTGCAGCAGGCGACCGGCGCGGTGCATGCGGCGGCCTGGTGCTCGGCCCAGGGCGAGGTGAAATGGCTGCGCGAGGACGTCGGCCGCCACAACGCGCTCGACAAGCTGATCGGCGCGCTTGCCCTGCACGAGGTCGATGCGCCCAGCGGCTTCATCGCAGTCACCAGCCGCGCCAGCTTCGAGATGGTGCAGAAGACCGCGATGGCCGGCGTTTCGCTGCTGGCCGCCGTTTCCGCGCCCACCTCGTTCGCGGTGGCAACCGCCGAGCGGGCGCGTATGACCCTGGTCGGATTCGCGCGCCAGCAGGACCTGGTGGTGTATTGCCATGCCGATCGGCTGGCGCTGGATGCGAGCGCGGGAGGCCCCAATGCACATTGACGCCCTGGTGCGCATGGCCAACCAGATCGGCAGCTTCTTCGAAGCCATGCCCGACCGTGCCGAGGCGCAGGAAGATCTCGCGCTGCACCTGAAGAAATTCTGGGAACCGCGCATGCGGCGCGACCTGCTCGCCAGCATCGATGCGGGTGGGGACATCGGCCTGAGCCCCATGGTGGCCGAGGCGGTCGGCCGGCATCGGGCGCTGCTGGGCTAAGCCCCGGTGATCGGCCGCGGCCGCCCGCTGTCGTCGATCGCGACGTAGGTGAAGGTGGCTTCGGTCACCTTGATGTATTCGCCCTGCGACCTGAACCGCTCGGCGAAGACCTCGACCGTCACCGTGATCGAGGTGCGGCCGACGCGCACCAGCTTCGAATAGAACGACAGGATGTCGCCCAGCCGCACCGGCTGCTTGAAGATGAATTCGTTGACCGCCACCGTCGCCATCCGGCCCTTGGCGTGGCGCGCCGGGATCACCGAGCCGGCCAGGTCGCACTGCGCCATCACCCAGCCGCCGAAGATGTCGCCGTTGACGTTGCAGTCCGCCGGCATCGGGATGACCTTGAGCACCAGCTCCATGTCGGCCGGGAGGCTTTTGAGCTTGGCGGAGAGGTTGGCACTGGAAGTAACGGACATGGGCACAATCTCGGGAAGATATAGCCACGATTGTCTCAAATGCGCCGCAGCGGCGAAGCACTTTCCTCTCCCCACCACGAACTGGCCGGCCAGCCCCGGCGCAGCGACCGGTCCGACTGGGCCACCCTGCGCCGGCTGGCGCCCTACCTCTGGCACTACAAGCTGCGCGTGGTGGCCGCGCTCAGCTTCATGGTCGGCGCCAAGGTCGCCAACGTGGGCGTGCCGCTGCTGCTCAAGCGGCTGGTCGATGCCATGTCGATCAAGCCCGGCAGTGCGGCATCGATCCTGGTGGTGCCGGTCGGACTGCTGCTCGCCTATGGGCTGCTGCGCCTGTCGACCGCGGTATTCAACGAATTGCGCGAGCTGGTGTTCGCCAAGGCGACCGAGGGCGCGGCGCGCCGCATCTCGCTGGAGGTGTTCCAGCACCTGCACGCGCTGAGCCTGCGCTTCCACCTGGAGCGCCAGACCGGCGGCATGACCCGCGACATCGAGCGCGGCACCCGCGGCGTGCATTCGCTGATCTCGATGTCGCTCTACAGCATCGTGCCGACGATCATCGAACTGACGCTGGTGCTGTCGATCCTGGGCGTCAAGTTCGATGCCGGCTTCGTCTGGATCACGCTGGCCGCGCTGGTGGTCTACATCGGGTTCACCGTGACCGTGACCGAATGGCGCACCCAGTTCAGGAAGACCATGAACGAGCTCGACTCGGTGGCGCAAAGCCGCGCCATCGACTCGCTGCTGAACTACGAGACGGTCAAGTACTTCAACAACGAGCAATTCGAGGCCGGCCGCTACGATGCCAGCCTGGAGCGCTACCGCAAGGCGGCGGTGAAGAGCCAGACCACGCTGAGCATGCTGAACGCCGGCCAGCAATGCCTGATCGCGGTCAGCCTGGTGGCCATGCTCTACCGGGCCACCAGCGGCGTGGTGGAAGGCCACATGACGCTGGGCGACCTGGTGATGGTCAATGCCTTCATGATCCAGCTCTACATCCCGCTGAATTTCCTGGGCGTGATCTACCGCGAGATCAAGCAGAGCCTGACCGACCTGGACAAGATGTTCGTGCTGCTGGAAAAGGAGCGCGAGGTGCGCGATGCGCCGGATGCCCGGCCGCTGGTGGTGGCCGACGCCACGGTGCGCTTCGAGAACGTGAGCTTTGCCTACGAATCGGCGCGGCCGATCCTGAAGAACGTCAGCTTCGAGATCCCGGCCGGGCAGACGGTGGCGGTGGTCGGGCCCTCGGGTTCGGGCAAGTCGACCATGGCGCGGCTGCTCTATCGCTTCTACGACGTGCAGAAAGGGCGCATCACCATCGGCGGGGAAGATATCCGCCAGGTGACGCAGGCCAGCGTGCGCCAGGCGATCGGCATCGTGCCGCAGGACACGGTGCTGTTCAACGACACGGTCGAATACAACATCGCCTACGGCCGCCCCGGCGCCAGTCACGAGGAGGTGGTGGCCGCCGCCCAGGCCGCGCGCATCCACGACTTCATCTCGCACACGCCCAAGGGCTACCACACGATGGTGGGGGAGCGCGGCCTGAAGCTCTCCGGCGGCGAGAAGCAGCGCGTGGCGATCGCGCGCACGCTCCTGAAGAACCCGCCGATCGTCATCTTCGATGAGGCGACCTCGGCGCTGGACACGGCCAACGAGCGGGCCATCCAGTCCGAGCTCAAGACCGCGGCGCGCAACAAGACCACGCTGGTCATCGCGCACCGGCTGTCGACGGTGGTCGACGCGCACGAGATCCTGGTGCTCGAGAGCGGCGTGATCGTCGAGCGCGGCACCCACGCCGACCTGCTCGCGCGGCAGGGCAAGTACGCGCAGATGTGGAGCCTGCAGAAGCTCGAGGCCGAGCCCGTGCTGTGACGACTACCCCCTGACTTCCGGAGAGTGAATCCAATGTCCGACAAGATCCCGCTGCTGATCCTCAACAGTCTGTCGCCCAAGCATGTGGCGCAGATCGGCGAGGTCTACGACGTGACCTACGCACCCACCCCGGCCGAGCGGGCAGCCGCCATCGCCGCGCGCGGCGCGAGCTACCGTGCCGTGCTGACCATCGGCGTGATCAAGCTCACGGCCGAGGAACTGGCCCCGTTGTCCAGGCTGGAACTGCTGTGCTGCATGGGCGCGGGCTACGAGGGCGTGCCGCTGGAGGCCCTGCGCGCGCGCGGCATCGCACTGGCCAACGGACAAGGCACCAACGACGATTGCGTGGCCGACCATGCCTTCGGCCTGCTGATCGGCATCGTGCGCGGCATCCGCAGCCTCGACCGGCTGTGCCGCGAGGGTGTGTGGCGCGAGGACATCCCGCAGCCGCCGAACGTCTACGGCAAGCGGCTCGGCATCCTCGGCCTGGGCACCATCGGCCGGAAGATCGCGCGCCGCGCGGGCGGCTTCGACATGCAGATCGGCTATCACAACCGCCGTCCGCGAGAGGGCGCCGAGCACCGCTATTTCGACAGCCTGGCGGCGCTGGCGGCCTGGGCCGACGTGCTGCTGGTCGCCACGCCGGGGGGCCCGGGCACCCGGCACCTGGTCGACGCCGCGATCCTGGAGTCGCTGGGCCCGAAGGGCTATCTGGTGAACATCGCGCGCGGCAGCGTGGTCGACACCGAGGCCCTGGCTACCGCGCTGCGCGAGCATCGGATCGCGGGCGCCGGCCTCGATGTCTACGAGAGCGAGCCGCTGCCTCCGCAGGCCCTGATCGGCCTCGACAACGTGCTGCTGACACCGCACATGGCGGCCCGCTCGCCGGACGCGACGCAGGCCTCGGTCAACCGGTTCCTGGCCAATGCCGAAGGGCATTTCGGCGGGCGGGGCGTGGTGTCGCCGATCTAGGCCAGGCCGGCGCCGGGCCGCCCGCGCGGCGAAGCCGCGCTGCGCGCAGACGGGCGGCCTGCTGACACCCCCTCGGGGGGCAGCGACCCACACGAAGTGGGGGAGCGTGGGGGCAAGTCAGCCCTCGCATAATTGCCCGATGGAAACCAAGTGGCTCGAAGACTTCGTCAGCCTGGCCGAAACGCGCAGCTTCAGCCGCGCGGCGCAGATGCGCCACGTGACCCAGCCGGCCTTCTCGCGCCGCATCCAGGCGCTCGAAGGCTGGGCCGGGACCGACCTCGTCGATCGCAGCTCCTATCCCACGCGCCTCACGCCCGCCGGCCAGACGCTCTATGACCAGGCCATCGAGATGCTGCAGGCGCTGCAGAGCACGCGCGCCATGCTGCGCGGCCATTCGGCGGCGGCACTGGACGTGATCGAGTTCGCCATTCCGCACACGCTGGCCTTCACCTTCTTTCCGGCCTGGGTCACCAGCCTGCGCGAGGAGTTCGGGCCGCTGAAGAGCCGGCTCATCGCGCTCAATGTGCATGACGCGGTGCTGCGCCTGGTCGAGGGCAGTTGCGACGTGCTGATCGCCTACCACCATATGTCGCAACCGCTGCCCCTGGACGCAAACCGCTACGAGATGGTGAGCCTGGGGCAGGAGGTCGTGGCGCCCTGGGTCCGGCCGACCGCGGATGGCCAGCCGCGCTATTGCCTGCCGGGCCGGGCCGGGCAGCCGCTGCCCTACCTCGGCTATGCGCCGGGCGCCTACCTGGGACGCGTCGTCGACCAGTTGCTGAAGGACTCCGGTACGGCCATCCATCTGGACCGCGTCTACGAGACCGACATGGCCGAGGGACTGAAGGTGATGGCGCTCGAAGGACATGGCATCGCCTTCCTGCCGCAGAGCGCGGTGCGCAAGGAAATGCGCGCCGGCACGCTGGTCAGCGCCTTGCCCCCGGAGATCGAGCGTCTCGAGGCGACGATGGAAATCCGTGCCTACCGCGAGCGGCCGGCCGCACCGGCGAAGGCGCCCGGACGATCGGCGCATCGGCCCGAGACCGCGGCCGCGACCAGCCGCGCCAAGAGCACGGTGGATGCGCTCTGGGCCTACCTCGCCAGGACCCAGCCCGCTGGGTGAGCGCGGCGCACCGGGTTGGTCCCGGTATCGCCCGAACAACGGCGGTCTAGAATTTGCTCGCATTTCGCTTTCAGATCATTCAGGAGGATCCATCTTTATGAAGAAGCAAGTACTTGCGCTGGCCGTTGCCGCCCTCGCCGTGGGCGGCGCCTTTGCCGAGCCCTACGACACCCTGGCCAAGATCAAGTCCAAGGGAGAAGTCACGATGGGCGTGCGCGATTCGTCCGGCGCCCTGGCCTACACCATCGGCGACGGCAAGTACGTCGGCTTCCACACCGAGATGTCGAGAAACATCCTGGCGGACATCCAGAAGCAGCTGGGCCTGCCGCATCTGAAGATCAACGAGCAGCTGGTCACCTCGCAAAATCGCGTGCCCCTGGTGCAGAACCACACGGTCGACATCGAGTGCGGCTCCACCACCAACAATACCGCGCGCCAGAAGGACGTCGACTTCGCCGACACCACCTATGTCGAGCAGGTGCGCATCGCGGTGAAGGCCAATTCGGGCATCAACTCGATCAAGGACCTGAACGGCAAGTCGGTCGTCACCACCACCGGCACCACCTCCGTGCAGTTGCTGCGCAAGAACGAGCGCGCCACCGGCATCGACTTCAAGGAAGTCATGGGCAAGGACCACGCCGACAGCTTCCTGCTGCTCGAATCGGGCCGGGCCGATGCCTTCGTGATGGATGGCCAGATCCTGGCCGGCAACATCGCCAAGTCGAAGAATCCGTCCGACTTCAAGATCGTCGGCGAACCACTGTCGACCGAGCCCATCGCCTGCATGCTGCCCAAGGAAGATCCGGCCTTCATGAAGGCGGTCAACGACAGCATCAAGCGCCAGATCGCCGACGGCTCGCTCGCCAAGCTCTACGACAAGTGGTTCATGCAGCCGATCCCGCCGACCAACACCAAGGTCGGCCTGCCCCTGTCCGACGCCACCAAGGCCGCCTGGGCCGATCCCAACAACCGGCCGGCGGAGGCCTACAAGCAGTAAGTCGCACAGCCAGCGTATAGCCGACGCCCGCCTTCTCTGGCGGGCGTTTGTTTTCCGAGCAGGCCATTCAACAAGAACGACCGAGGAGTTGCGATGGGAAATCTGGATTGGGGCGTCTTCCTCGAGGATCCGGGGGGCAAGATCCCGACCTACTGGCAATGGCTGGTGAATGCCTGGGGCTGGACGCTGGCGGTGTCGCTGTGCGCACTGGTGGTGGCGCTGGTGCTGGGATCGATCATCGGCGTGCTGCGCACGCTGCCCGACAGCCCGTGGCTGGTGCGCCTGGGCAATGCCTGGGTCGAGCTCTTTCGCAACATCCCGCTCCTGGTCCAGATCTTCCTCTGGTACCACGTGGTGCCGAAAGTCTTTCCGGTGACGGCTGGATTGCCGCCGTTCATCCTGGTGGTGTTCGCGCTCGGCTTCTTCACCTCGGCGCGGATCGCCGAACAGCTGCGCTCGGGCATCCAGGCGCTGCCGCGCGGGCAGCGCTACGCGGGCATGGCGGTGGGCTTCACCACGCTGCAGTACTACCGCTACGTGATCCTGCCGATGGCCTACCGCATCATCATCCCGCCGCTCACCAGCGAATCGATGAACATCTTCAAGAACTCCTCGGTCGCCTTTGCGGTGTCGATTCCCGAGATGATCCAGTTCGCCATGCAGGCCGGCGAAGAGACTTCGCGCGTGACCGAGATGTACCTGGCGGTGACGGTGCTCTACGTGATTTCGGCGATGGTCATCAACCGGATCATGGCGTGGGTCGAGAAGAGGGTGCGGGTGCCGGGCTTCGTGGTCGCTGGCGGTACCGGAGGCCATTGACATGAATTTGGACCTCTCCTTCTTCAACTGGAGCGTCGTCAGCAGCTTCCTGCTGAAGGGCTTCTACTTCAGCGTCTTCCTGACCGTCGTCGCGACGCTCGGCGGCATCGTCTTCGGCACCCTGCTGGCGATGATGCGGCTGTCGGGCAAGAAATGGCTGGATCTGCCGGCGGCCATCTATGTCAACGGAATGCGCAGCATTCCGCTGGTGATGGTGATCCTGTGGTTCTTCCTCCTGGTGCCGAGCCTGATCGGTCGGCCGATCGGGCCCGAGTACTCGGCCATCATCACCTTCGTGGCCTTCGAGGCGGCCTACTTCAGCGAGATCATGCGCGCGGGCATCCAGTCGATACCGCGCGGCCAGGTCTATGCCAGCCAGGCCATGGGCATGACCTACGGGCAGGGCATGACACTGGTGATCCTGCCGCAGGCCTTTCGCAACATGCTGCCGGTGCTGCTGACCCAGACCATCATCCTGTTCCAGGACACCTCGCTGGTCTACGCCATCGGCGCCTACGACCTGTTCAAGGGCTTCGACACCGCGGGCAAGAACTTCGGCCGCCCCGAAGAGGCCTACCTGGCGGCCGCGGTCGTCTACTTCGTGATGTGCTATTCGCTATCCTGGCTGGTCAAGCGGCTGCACAAGAAAATCGCCATCATCCGCTGAAGGAGCATTCATGAACCCCCACACTCATCACTTCGTGTATTCGTTGCCCCCCGAGGGGGCGGAGGCCTCCCTTGGGGCGGCCCGGCGGGAGGCCTGAGATGTCCGACAAAATGATTGAAATCAAGAACGTTTC
>DASXKG010000145.1:0-3244 GCA_036496965.1 Variovorax sp. | reverse complement strand
CGGGCGCGAACGCATCGCTCAGCCGCCCGACAGCGCGGCCTTCACCGCGGCGCTGACCTGGCCCATGTCGGCCTTGCCCGCCAGCCGGGTCTTGACCGCGCCCATCACCTTGCCCATGTCGCCCGGGCCCTTGGCGCCGAGCTCGGCCACGATCGCCTTCACTGCCACCGCGACCTCTTCGGCGCTCATGCGCTGCGGCAGGTAGTGCTCCAGCACCTTGATCTCGGCGGCCTCCTTGTCGGCCAGGTCGGTGCGGCCGCCCTGGGTGAAGGCGGTGACCGAGTCCTTGCGCTGCTTGACCAGCTTGTCGACGATCGCGATGACCATCGCATCGTCCAGCACGACGCGCTCGTCGACCTCCTTCTGCTTCAGGGCCGCCAGCAACAGGCGGATGGTGCCCAGGCGCTCGGCGTCCTTGGCACGCATGGCGGTCTTCATGTCTTCGGTGATCTGGTCCTTGAGGCTCATGGCGGCAATTCCTTCTTGGCAAAAAACAAGAGCCGCGGCAGGTAACCCTGGCGCGGCTCGGCTCGGTCCGGATGAACCGGGCGCTGGCCTGAGGCCAACGCTGCGGGTGCTCAGTACAGCTTCTTGGGCAGCTGCATGCTGCGCACGCGCTTGTAGTGGCGCTTGACGGCCGCGGCCTTCTTGCGCTTGCGCTCGGCGGTCGGCTTTTCGTAGAACTCGCGGGCACGCAGGTCGGTCAACAGGCCGAGTTTTTCGATGGTGCGCTTGAAGCGGCGCAGTGCGACGTCGAACGGCTCGTTTTCTTTTACGCGGATGGTGGTCATTTAGGGATCGGTTGCATCAATTGGCCCGGAGAGATCGAAGCCCCGGGCCGGGGTTCCTCAACTGAAAATTAGGTGGGCCGTTGAGGGTAGGCCAAAGTTAGCCAAAGATTATAGCGTCAGCCTGGGACTTGTGGGCCAGCGCCTGCGCACAGGCGTATGCACTGGCCCAGGCCCACTGGAAGTTGTAGCCGCCGAGCCAGCCGGTCACGTCGACGACTTCGCCGATGAAATAGAGGCCGGGCTGCTTCGATTCCATGGTCTGCGAGGAGAGCTCGCGGGTGTCGACGCCGCCGGCAGTGACCTCGGCCTTCCTGTAGCCCTCGCTGCCGCTGGGTGTGATCTGCCAGCAGGCGATCCGCTCGGCCAAGCCGGCGAGCGCCCGGTCGGCCGCCTCGTTGATGGGGCGCTGGAGAGCAGGATCGGAACCGACCCAGGCGTCGGCCAGGCGCGCCGGCACCAGGGCGGCCAGTTCGTTGCCGATTCGCTTGCGCGAGCGCTGCTTGGCCCCTCCCAGGGCGGCGGCGACATCGGTGCCGGGCGCCAAGTCGATGCTGAGCGGGGCACCGGGGCGCCAGTAGCTGGAGATCTGCAGCACCGCCGGCCCGGACAGGCCCCGGTGCGTGAAGAGCAGATCTTCCAGGAAGCTCATGCGTTCCTTCTTGCTGCCGGTCTCGATCCGGACCGGCAGCGCCAGGCCGGCGAGGCCGGCGTAGGGCTCCCAGGCCGCGCCGCCGAAGGTCAGCGGCACCAGGGCCGGCCGTGGCGTGACCACGCGCAGGCCGAATTGCGCCGCCAGCCGGTAGCCGAAGTCGCTGGCGCCGATCTGCGGGATCGACAGGCCGCCGGTCGCGATCACCAGGCGCGGCGCCCGGACGGTGCCGCGGCCGGTCTCGATGCGATAGCCGCCGTCCGGCGAGAAGACGACCTCGCCCACGCTGCACGGTTGCCAGTGGGCCACGCTGCCGGCGGCGCATTCGGCCAGCAGCATGTCGATGATCTGCTGCGAGGGCCCGTCGCAGAACAGCTGGCCCTTGTGCTTCTCGTGAAAGGCAATGCCGTGCCGTTGCACCATGTCGATGAAGTGCTGCGGCGTGTAGCGCGACAGGGCCGAGCGGCAGAAGTTCGGGTTGTCTCCGATGAAGTGGCGCTGCGGCGCGCGCACATCGAGATCGTGGTTGGTGAAGTTGGCGCGGCCGCCGCCGGAAATGCGGATCTTCTCGGCGATGCGCGGGTTGTGGTCGACCAGCAGCACGCTCAGCCCCTGCTGGCCTGCCCGCGCGGCGCAGAACAGCCCGGCCGCGCCGGCGCCGATGACGACGGCGTCGAAGGAATGCAAGGCTTCGCTCAAGTTCCGAAACGGCTCGACGAAGCGTCGGCCGCGGCCAAGCCGCGCAGCACGTTGCCCACGACGATCACCGAAGGACTGGCCATGGCGGCGGCGGCCAGGTCGGCGCGCAGCATGGCGAGCGTGCTGGTGATGTGGCGCTGCTGCGGCAGGCTGGCGTGCTGGATGACGGCCACGGGCGTGTCGCCCGGCAGTCCGTGCAGCAGTTCATCCTGAATGTGGGCGATGCCCGCCACGCCCATGTAGATCACCAGTGTCAGGCGGGCGTCGCGCGCCGTGTCGGCCAGCTGTCGCCAGTCGGTCGCGCCTTCGCCGGCTGCGCGGCCGGTCTTGGCATGGCCGGTGACGAACACCACGCCCTGCGCATGATCGCGATGCGTCAGCGGAACGCCCAGCGCGGTGACCGCGGCCAGTCCGGCCGTGATGCCGTTGACCACGCGGACCTCGATGCCGGCCTCGCGCAGGTGCTCGACCTCCTCGCCGCCCCGGCCGAAAATGAAGGGATCGCCGCCCTTCAGGCGAACCACGTGCTCGCCTTCCTGCACCGCGCTGATCATCAGCCGTTCGATGAAGGCCTGCGGTGTGCTGCGGCAGCCGCCGCGCTTGCCCACGTGCACGATGCGCACGCCGGGCCGGGCGAAGGCCAGGATCTGGTCGCTGACCAGGTCGTCGACCAGCAGCACGGTGGCGGCCTGGATCGCCTTGACTGCCTTCAACGTCAGCAGCTCGGGGTCGCCGGGGCCGGCGCCGACCAGGGTGCAACTGCCGGAATGGGAAAGCTTGCTCATCGGCCTGTCTCCGTGGGTGTCTGCTGCGCCAGCGCGGCGAGCTGCACGATCTGTGCGACCTGCCGGACGATGGCGTCAGGCACGGGCGCCTCGCCGGCCAGCACGCGCCGCGTGTAGTCGACCGTGGTCGGGATGTCGATCTCCTGCGGCAGGCCCGGCACCTCGGCCAGGGTTCCGGGCTGTTGCGCCTGCAGCGCGATGGGCCGTCCGTGCACGAAGCCGTCGACCTGCGCGGTGCGGCGCGGATCGGCGGCGCTCTCGCCCTCGAGGCCGCGCGACAGCAGGGCGGTCATGCCCATCAGCGCGAAGGTCGCGGCCAT
>DASXKG010000144.1:0-4546 GCA_036496965.1 Variovorax sp. | reverse complement strand
GCCATGGCGCGGGTCCAGCACGTCGCGCAGGCCATCGCCCACCAGATTGAATGCCAGGCTGCCCAGCAGAATGGCCACGCCCGGCACCGCCGCCACCCACCACTGGTCGAAGATGAACTGGCGCCCCGCCGAGATCATGGCCCCCCATTCCGACATGGGAGGTTGCGCACCCAGCCCGAGAAAGCCCAGGCCGGCGGCGGCCAGGATGATCCCCGCCATGTCGAGCGCGATGCGCACCACGGTGGATGGCAGGCAGATGGGCAGCAACTGTCCCAGCAGGATGCGCGAAGTCGGCAGGCCCTGCACGCGCGCCGCCTTCAGGAAGTCGCTGGCCCGGGTACCCAGGGTCTCGGTGCGGGCGATGCGGGCATACGGGGGCCAGGCGGTGATCGAGATGGCGATCACCGCATTCACGATGCCGGGCCCGAGCGCAGCCACCAGCGCCAGTGCCAGCACCAGGCGCGGAAAGGCCATGAAGACATCGGTGATGCGCATCAGCAGCGCGTTGACCCAGCCGCCGAAGTAGCCCGCGCAAATGCCGATGGCCAGGCCCAGGGGCGCCGACATCACGGCCACCAGCGTGACGATCAGCAGCGTGGGCCGCGTGCCGTAGATCACGCGGCTGAGCAGGTCGCGCCCCAGCTGATCCGTACCCAGCCAGTGTCCGGCGCCCGGTGCCATCAGGCGGCGGCCGATGTCTTGCGCGTTCGGATCCATGGGGGCGAGCCATGGGGCAAACAGCGCACCGGTTGCCATCAGGGCCAGCACCGCCAGGCCGAACAACATGGCGGGGCTCTGCAGCATGCGCAGCCACATGCGGTAGTAGCGCCCGCACCTGGCCTGCCAGGCCGAGGCCGGCGATTCCGCGAGCAGCCAGGCGCGGGTGGTCACGCGCGCATCCTCGGATCGAGCCAGTAGCCGAGCAGGTCGGTCAGGCTGTTGAGGACCACGAAGCACACGCCGATCAGCAAGGTGCCGCCCAGCACCGCCGCGATGTCCGCGCTGAACAGGGCACCGGTGATGTAGGCGCCCAGGCCTGGCCAGGAAAACACCGTCTCGGTCAGGACGGCGCCCTCCAGCAGCACGGCGTAGGACAGCGAGATCACGGTGATCAGGGGCGCGGCGACATTGGGCAGGATCTGTCGCAGCAGCACTTGCAGCTCGGAGTGTCCCTTGACACGTGCGGCCAGCACGTATTCCTTGCCCAGCTCCTCCAGGAAGAAGGCCCGGGTCATGCGCGAGATGTAGGCCAGCGAAAAGTAGCCCAGGAGGCCGGCCGGCAGGACCAGATGCAGCAGGCCATTGCGAAACGCCTCCCAGTTGCCGGCGCGCCAGGCGTCGATCAGCACGAAGTTGCTCCAGCTCTCAAGCGTGTACTGGTACACGTCGTCCAAGCGCCCCGGCCCGGCCACCCAGCCCAGCTTGGCATAGAAGACCAGCAGACCCACCAGCCCCAGCCAGAACACCGGCACCGAGTAGCCGACCAGGCACACGACCCTCAGCAGCTGGTCGATCCAGCGGTTGTGGAAATGTGCGCCGAGCATGCCCATCGGCACCCCGATGCCCACGCCGATCAGGATGCCCAGCGTGGCCAGTTCGAGCGTGGCCGGGAAGTACTGGCGGATGTCTTCCAGCACCGGCCGTCCGGTGGAGGTGGAATTGCCCAGATCGCCGTGCACGGCCCGGCCCACATAGTCGGCGAACTGCAGGTACAGGGGCTGGTCGAGGCCCAGGCTGCGCCTGGCCGCGGCGTAGGCCTCGGGGGTGGCGCGATCGCCCACCACCTTGATGACGGGGTCGATGGGGGATGCCTTGCCGATCATGAACGTGACCAGCAGCAGGGCCAGCAGCATCAGCACGAACGAAGATGCCGTGCGCAGGACCGCTCGCAGGCGCGGGGAGGATGGCATGGGCGTGCCGGCGTGGCTACTTGCTGACGCCTTCGTACCTGACCAGATCGGCTACCGAGCCCTGCACGTAGCCCTTGACGTTGTTGCGCAATGCCACCTGGCTCTGCTCCTGGAAGGTCAGGATGATCGGCGACTTGGCCTGCACCTCCTGCTGCAGCGTCTGGTAGAGCGCCGCGCGCCGCACGGGGTCCGGCTCCTTCAGCGCCGCCAGGGTCTGGGCCGACAGCTCGGGCACCAGCCAGGCGTTCCTCCAGGTGGTGGTGCTCTGGTAGGCGCCGTCACTGTTGTCGACGTTGTAGGCGAAGGATTTGGCGTTGGAATGCGGGTCGTAGAAGTCCGGGCCCCAGTACAGCAGCATCGCCTCGTGCTTGCGTGCCCGGTAGCGCGTGATGACCTGGCTGCCCGTTCCGGGCAGCAGGTTGAGCTTGATGCCGCCCTTGGCCATGGTGGCCTGCAGCGATTGGGCCATGTCCATGAAACGTGGACTGTTGATCAGGTCGAGGTCGATCTCCAGGTTGCTGATTCCGGCCTTGGCGAGGATGGCCTTGGCGCGCTCGGGATCGAGCTTGAAGGGCGTGGTGGTGAGGGCGCCTTGGAAGCCCACGGGCAGGAAGGCCTGATGCACGCGCAACTGGCCGCGCAGCAGCTGGTTCGCGATCCCGTCGTAGTCCACCAGATAGCGCATGGCTTCCCACACCGCGGGGTTGCGCAGCTTTTCGGACTTCTGGTTCAGGCTGATGAAATGCACGACCGCCTGCGGGAAGGTCTCCACGCGCACGTCGCTGCGGGTCTTGAGCGCCTCCACCTGGTCCGGTCCGAGGTCGCGGGCGATGTCGGCATCGCCGGACTCGAGCAGCAGGCGCTGGGTGGCGGGCTCCGTCACATTCTTGATGAGGATGGATCGGAGCTTGGGCGCGTCGGCGCTGTGCGGATTGGCTTCGAGCAGAAGCACCTCCTTGGGCTTGAACAGCTTCAGCGTGAAGGAGCCGGTGCCGGCGGAGTTGTGGTTGAGCCACTGGTTGCCCAGGTCTGCGTTCTGCTCGTTGGACCGCACGAGCTTTTCATCCACGATCTTGCCCGGGCGCGCGGCCAGCACGTTGAGCACATAGCCGGGACCGAAGTCGCCGGTCCACGACACGACGACGCCGCCATTCGGCGACTTGGTGACCATCTGCGCGATGTTGTCGTTGGTCCAGCCCAGCTGGGACAAGATGAAGGCCGGCGCCTTGTTCAGCTTGATGACGCGCCCGAAGGAGAACAGCACATCCTCGAAGCGCACCGGATTGCCGCTCGCAAAGCTGGCATCGGGACGCAGGGTGAATTCGATGGACTTGTTGTCGGCCGCGGGTTTCCAGGCGCTGGCCACCCCCGGCAGCAGCTTGGCGGCGTCGTGCGGGTCGTACCGGACCAGCCCCTGGTAGATGTTGGACACCACCTCCCCGCTGGAGAACTCGAAGGCTTCCGCGGGGTCGAGGCTCACGATGTCCTCGATGTTCTTGGCCACCACCAGCGTGTCCTTGGGTGTTGCGGCGCATGCGGCGAAGACCGCGAGGGCGGCCACCAGGCCGGTACAGAGTTTGCGGTTGATTGACATGGCAGCACTTCCTGGATGGGTGAAACTAGGTTCGCATCGCCGCTGGCGCTTGCCACTCGTACTCGATGAATCCCTGCAGCGCGAGCGCCCGCACCGCGTCGCATGGGCCTTGCACCTCGCCGCGGTAGGCCCCCTTCTTGTCCAACAGGTTCAGCGAGCCCAGCAGGCGTTCGCCCTGGTGCACGGGGATGTTGATGACGGCGCCGAAACCCAGCGCCACGATGGCGTCCAGGTCATGAAAGTGCGCACCGAAATCCGAAGGCTGGCTGGCCACGAACACCTGCCCGGCAGCCATGGTGGCATGCCAGTCCGAGCTGTCGTCCGCGGGTTTGCGCCCGCCGACGGGGTACTCGAGCGGCATCGAGGTGTAGATGCGCTCGACCTGCCTGCCATCGGGCAGGCGCCTGGACACGGTGAACAGGGTGTGTCCCACGCTGGCCTGGAGCATCGCGCTGATCGCCTGGAAGGTCTTCTGAAAGGGCGGCAGTTCTTCAGCCACGTTGTCTTCCCTTGCCTGCAATGGTGGGTTGGAGATGGGTGCCGGTGGGCGAGCCGTGCAGCTTCAGGTCTTCGCCCGTCTCGTGGGAATCCGCGTCGCGCCGGAACAGGGGCGCCGTGCCAACCCACAGGACGGTGGCGGCCGCGGTGAACGGGTTGTCCCAGCAATGGGGAGTGGTGGAGGGCAGGTGCACGGAGTCCCCCTGCTCGAGATGGATCTTCCGGCCCCCCAGCGTGTAGCGCAGGCTGCCTTGCAAGACGTAGACCAGTTCCTCCCCCGGGTGAGTCACCGGGGCCGACTTGTGCTTGGGCGGTATCGTGACGATCAGCGCGTTGATGGCGCTGTCCGCGAATTGGCCGCTCACGCGGTCGAATTGCATGCCGCCGGCCTGCAGTTGGAAGGGCGTGCGCGCACTCCTGGGGAAATGGTGGCCCCCGGCCTCGGGAACCTGCAGGAAATACTGCAGCGGCAGGCCCAGCACTTCCCCGATGCGCATCAAGGACGTGATCGAGGGGGAGGCGAGATTGCGCTCCAGCAGCGAGA
>DASXKG010000143.1:0-1631 GCA_036496965.1 Variovorax sp. | reverse complement strand
GGGTTCGACGCCGCATTGCACACCAGCACGTCGACCGGACCGAGCTGCGCCTTGGTCTCGGCGATCAGCTTCACGCACTGCGCCTTGTCCGAGATGTTGCAGGGGATGACGATCGCCTCGCCGCCCGCCTTCCTGATCTCGGCGGCAGCCTCCTCGCAGGCCGGCGCTTTGCGGCTCGACACCACGACCTTGGCACCCTGCAGCGCGAGATGCAGCGCGATCGACTTGCCGATGCCCTTGCTCGAGCCGGTGACGACGGCGACCTTGCCGGTAAGGTCGAAAAGCGGCGATGCCATGCGGTTTTCCTCCGAACGAACGTCCATGTGCCAGCCGGACTATAGCCCAGCAAGCGACGCAAAGGGCGTCATCTGCCATAGTGGCGCCGATGCCTCCTCCCAGCAGACGGCGCGTCATGGCAGCCGGCACCATCGGCAATGTGCTCGAATGGTACGACTTCTCGATCTACGGCTTTTTCGCCAGCGCGATCGGCCGCACCTTCTTTCCGCAGGAGGAACCGGTGACGCAGGTGCTGGCGGCGTTCGGCGTGTTCGCCGCCGGCTACCTGATGCGGCCGCTGGGCGGCGTCCTGGTCGGCCATATCGGCGATCGCTTGGGCCGCACCGCGGCACTTACTTTCTCCATCGTGGCGATGGCGCTGCCGACCTTCCTGGTCGGCATCCTGCCGGGTTACCGGACGCTGGGCCTGGCCGCGCCGGTCCTGCTCACGTTCCTGCGCATGATCCAGGGCCTGTCGGTCGGCGGCGAATGCACCACCGCTTTCATCTTCCTGGCCGAGCAAGCCGCGCCCGGGCGGCGCGGCGTGGCGGGCGCCGTCGCTTCGTGCGCAGCCACGGGCGGAATGCTGATGGGCTCGGCGACCGGCGCCGTCTTCTCCGCCCTGCTGTCGCCCGACGCGCTGGCGGCGTGGGGCTGGCGCATTCCCTTCGTGTTCGGTCTGTTCGTCGGCCTGGCAGGCTTTTTCATTCGCCGCAGCGTCGAAGAGGCACCACGGGCGCCCACTAATCCGTCGTCGCGCTCCCCGCTCGCCGAAACGCTGCGCAGCCACGGGCCGCTGCTGGCAAAGCTGGCGGGCTTCGCGGTGTTCAACTCCGTCAGCTTCTACCTGGTGTTCCTCTACGTCGCGAGCTGGCTGCACTATGTCGACGGCATGACGCCGGCCCATGCGCTCGGCGTCAATACGCTCGCCATGATCCTTCTGCTGCCGGTCATGCTGGCGGCCGGCTGGTTCAGCGACCGGGTGGGCCGCAAGGGACCGCTGCTGGCGGCGATCGCGCTTTGCTTCGTGGCCGCAGTTCCGCTGTTCAAGCTGATGCAGCATGACAGCCTGGCGCTGGTGATGACGGGCCAGATCGGACTGGTGCTGCTGGTTGGGCCGGCGCTCGGCATCCAGCCGGCCTTCATGGTCGAAGCGACGCCGCCCGCCGTGCGCTGCACGATCATCGCGCTCGGCTTCAATTCGACCTTCGGCATCGTCGGCGGGCTGACGCCGCTGGTCGCGACCTGGCTGGTCCATCGCACGGACGACGATTTGAGCCCCGCCTTCATGATCATGGTCGCGGCGGTGATCTCCTTCGCCGCCGTCCTGACGTTCAGGACCGGCGCCCGCCTGC
>DASXKG010000142.1:0-2065 GCA_036496965.1 Variovorax sp. | reverse complement strand
AGCGCCGAGCGCGCCCGCTGGAACACCTTCTCCGCACAGTTGCATCGCTGCTTCGCGCTCGACCCGGCGCTCAAACAATTGCCGGCGCGCGACACGCTGGTCTGCCGCTGCGAAGACGTGCCGTATGCCGCGCTGGCCGATTGCGCCGGCTGGACCGATGCCAAGCTGCACAGCCGTTGTGGCATGGGCGCCTGCCAGGGCCGCGTGTGCGGCGCGGCGGCGCAGTTCCTGTTCGGCTGGACGCCATCTGCACCGCGCCCGCCGCTGTCGCCGGCGCGCATCGCGACGCTGGCCGGACTCGCACATTCCCACGCTGATCGAGAATCGGCGCCGCCCCCTCCATCCCTCCTCTGATTCCGAACATGTCCGCTGCCGCGAAATCGTCCGGTCACTACCTGCCCAAGCGGCGGGCGGCCGACATCGCCTACGACGCGATCGAAACGCTGATCTCGACCTTGCAGCTCGAGCCCGGCAGTCCGGTGGTCGAGGCCGACATCGCCCAGTCCACCGGCCTCGGCCGTACCCCCGTGCGCGAAGCCCTGCTGCGCATGATCTCGATCGGACTCATCGTGCAACAGCCGCGCCGCGGGCTGCTGGTCTCCGGCATCGATCTGGCCGACCACCTTGACGTGCTGAAGACCCGGCGCGTCCTCGAATGCCTGGTCGCCACCTGCACGGCGCGACGCGCCACCCCCGCCCAGCGCAAGGAGATCATGCGCTGCGCCGAGAAGATGACGAAGGCCGCCGCGCGCATGCATCTTGACGACTACATGCGAGCCGACCAGGAACTCGACCAGGTCAACCACCAAGCGAGCCACAACGGTTCGGCGGTCAAGGCCGTGGCGCCTCTGGTGATTCAGTGCCGGCGCTTCTGGTACGCCTACCAGCACGAAGGCGAGATGGTCGAAGGCGCGAATGCGCACATGGAACTCGCCGAAGGCATCGCCACCGGCGACGAAGCGGCGGCCGTCGCGGGAGCCAACCGGCTGCTGGACTACCTCGAGCGCTTCGCCCGCCATGTGATCGACAAATGACGCCGTCGCGCGTCCTGGCGCTCGCCGGCTTTGCCGCTGACGGCCCGCGGCGCTAAGCTTCCCCCATGCCCCGTCGCCCCGAAAACCTCTACTCCCAGTACCACGCCCATATCTACTTCGGCCCCTCGACCGTCGCCCAGGCGCGCCAGATGGCCGAGGCGGCGGGGCGCGAATTGCTGGTGGTGGTGGGGCGCGTGCACGAGCGCCTGGTCGGCCCGCATCCGCACTGGAGCTGCCAGATCGCCTTCGATGCGGCGGAATTCAACGAGGTCGTCGGCTGGCTCGACATGCATCGCGGCGGGCTCGACGTATTCGTGCATGGTGTCACCGGCGACGACCTGCTCGATCACACGGCGCATGCGATGTGGCTCGGCGCCGAGTCGGCCCTCGACCTCAGCGTCTTTCGCCGACCGCCGCACTGAGCGCACGCGCGGGCATCAAAACTCCGCGTCCAGCTCGTCGATCTCCTCGGGCTCGTTCTTCGCCGCCGCGATCCACTCCTGCATCGCGGGCAAGTCGATCATCCGCTTGCAATAGCCGGCACAGACGCTGTCCAGGTGCACGTCGTAGGTCAGGAAGCGCGTCACCACCGGCGCATACATGGCATCAGCGATGCAAGGCTGCTTGCCGAAGAGGAAGGGGCCGCCGTAGCTCTCCAGGCATTCGCGCCAGATGGCCACCACCCGGTCGATATCGGTCTGGGCCCGCGACCAGATCTTGAAGCCGGAGAACTTGGCCTTGAGGTTCATCGGCAGCGAACTGCGCATCGCGCTGAAGCCGGAATGCATTTCGCCACAGATCGCGCGGCAGTGCGCCCGGGCCTTGGCATCGGCGGGCAGCAGGCCGGCCTTGGGCGTGATCTCGTGGAGGTATTCGCCGATCGCCAGCGTGTCCCAGACCTTCACGCCGCCGTGTTCCAGCGACGGCACCAGTATCGAGGACGAGAGCAGCAGCATCTCGGCCTTCATCGCCGGATCGTCCGGCGGAATGACCTTTTCGCTGAACTCCAGCCCCGCCAGCCTGCACATCAG
>DASXKG010000141.1:0-2356 GCA_036496965.1 Variovorax sp. | reverse complement strand
CCGCTGTCGCTCGGCATCGAGACCATGGGCGGGCTGGTCGAGCGCATCGTGCCGCGCAACCAGACCATTCCGACGGCGATGGCGCAGGACTTCACCACCTACCAGGACGGCCAGACCGCGTTGGCGCTGCACGTGGTGCAGGGCGAGCGCGACCTGGTCGCCGACTGCCGCAGCCTGGCGCGTTTCGAGCTGCGCGGCATTCCCCCGATGGTCGCCGGCGCGGCGCGCATCCGCGTCACCTTCACCGTCGATGCCGACGGCTTGCTGAGCGTGAGCGCCAAGGAGCAGGGCAGCGGCGTCGAGGCGCATGTCACGGTCAAGCCGTCCTACGGGCTGTCCGACGAGCAGATCGCCCGCATGCTGCAGGACAGCTTCTCGACCGCCCAGCAGGACATGCAGGCGCGCGCGCTGGCCGAGGCACGCGTGGATGCCGACCGCATGCTGCTGGCCACCCAAAGCGCGCTGAACGCCGATGGCGAGCTGCTGTCGGTGCCAGAGCGCGCCGCCATCGAAGCACTGATGGCGACCTTGCGCACGGCGCGCGGAGCCGACGATGCCGCGGTGGTCGAAGCCGCCACCAAGGCGCTGGCCGACGGCACCGAAGCCTTTGCCGCCGAACGCATGAACGCCGGCATTGCGCGGGCGCTCTCGGGTCGCCAGATCGAATCTCTGTAGCACCCCATGCCCACGATCAAGATCCTTCCGCACCCCGAGTACTGCCCGCAAGGCGCCGAGATCAGCGCACCGGCCGGCACCTCGGTCTGCGAGGCCCTGCTGGAGAACCACATCCCCATCGAGCATGCCTGCGAGATGAGCTGCGCCTGCACCACCTGCCACGTGATCGTGCGCCAGGGACTGGCGTCGCTGAACGAAGCCGAGGAGGGCGAGGAAGACCTGCTGGACCGCGCCTGGGGGCTGGAGCCGCAGTCGCGGCTGAGCTGCCAGGCCATCCTGGCGCAGGCCGACCTGACCATCGAGATTCCCAAGTACTCGATCAACCACGCCAAAGAGAACCACTGAAAACATGAGCAGCAGCCCCCGGCAGATCGTCCTCGACACCGAAACCACCGGCCTCTCCTCGGAAAACGGCGACCGCGTCATCGAGCTGGGATGCGTCGAGCTGTTCAACCGCAAGCTCACCGGCAACGACCTGCACATCTACTTCAATCCCGGGCGCGAAAGCCACGAGGATGCGATCAAGGTGCACGGGCTGACGACGGACTTCCTGCGCGACAAGCCCAAGTTCGCCACCCTGGCGCAGGACATCGTGGACTACCTGCGCGATGCCGAACTGATCATCCACAATGCGGCCTTCGACGTCGGTTTCCTGAACCGCGAACTGGAGCTGGCCGGCCTGGCGCCCTTGCACAGCTTCGTCGGCGAGGTGACCGACACCCTGGCCATGGCCAAGGCGGTGTATCCGGGCAAGCGCAATTCGCTGGACGCCCTGTGCGACCGCTTCGGCGTGGACCGCTCGAACCGGACCTTCCACGGCGCCAAGCTCGACGCCCAGCTGCTGGCCGATGTCTACATCAATCTGACGCGCGGCCAGGACGCGCTGCTGATCGACGACACTGCCGGCGAACCCGCCTTCGGCGCGGTGGCGGTGATCGACCTGCGCAGCTTCGAATTGCCCGTGCTCGCAGCCGTCGAGCACGAATTGGCGGCGCACGAGGAAGTCCTGGCACAGCTGGACAAGTCGAGCGGCGGACGGACCTTGTTTCGGCTGGAGGCCTGAGACTCTGTGGCATAATCGAAGGCTTCGCGCTCAACGGTGCGGAAATACGCGTAAGTAGTAAAAGTAGTAAGTAGGGCGGTTAGCTCAGGGGTAGAGCACAGCATTCACACTGCTGGGGTCGGAGGTTCGAAACCTCCACCGCCCACCAAATTCCAGCGTTCCCCATCGCCTGTCGGCGCGCGCCGACGCACAATTCCTCCCTGTGCCCGCCAAAGCCGGGCCCTTCCGGCGTAAAACGGCACAAGATGGAGAACGCATCATGATCATCGGTCCTGATCTTTCTTTCCCGCTCACTGCCGACCCCCCGGACATGCCCGAGCTGCCGGTCGAGCCCGACAACGGGCCGACGCCGCCGCCCGGCAATCCGACCGATCCCCCCAGCCCCATCCAGACCTGAGGCCCTCGCGCGAGCCCGCTAAGCTCGCACGATGGACGACGAATTCGACTGCGCCGTGATCGGCGCCGGTGTGGTGGGCCTGGCGGCGGCGCGTGCGCTGGCGCTGCAGGGGCGGGAAGTGATCGTGCTGGAGGCGCAGGCAGCGATCGGGACCGGCATCAGTTCGCGCAACAGCGAGGTCATCCATGCCGGCATCTATTACCCGAAGGGATCGCTGAAGG
>DASXKG010000140.1:0-1595 GCA_036496965.1 Variovorax sp. | reverse complement strand
GGCTGTTGATCGGCATCGTGCAGCAGACGTCGACTTTGGTCTTACCTTACCAACTGCAGAATACCGCTATCTTCGTGGTCTTCCTGCTGATCATCTTCCTGCGCCCGCAGGGCATGTTCGGAAGACTCAGCGAGCGGACATGAGAAAGCGGTCATGAGAACCAGGGCCGAAGCAAACCGGCAGCGTTGGGCGATCCTGGCCTTCGCGATTGCCATCCTGGTGCTGTCGTTCGTGATCCTGCGCAGCGCCTATTACCAACTGGTGCTGACCCAGGTCCTGCTGTGGGCGGTATTGTCGCTCGCCTGGAACCTGCTGTGCGGGTATAGCGGCTACTTCTCGTTCGGCCACGCGGCGTTCTGGGGCCTGGGGGCCTACACGGTCGCGCTCGGTTTGCTTTACCTCGACCTGACGCCGTGGATCTCGATCCCCTTCTGCGCCGTGGTCGGGGCCGTAGCCGGCGCGATCATCGGTTACCCGACCTTCCGATTGCGCGGGCATTATTTCGCACTGGCGATGCTCGCCTATCCACTGGCCACCATCTACGTGTTCCAGTGGCTCGGCTACCAGGAACTGGCGCTGCCGATGAAGCGTGAGGCGCCGCTGCTCTATATGCAGTTCGAGGATCAGCGGTTCTACGTCGTGCTGGCGCTCGGGCTCCTAATCGCGGCGCTGCTGATCTCGCTGAAGGTCGAGCACTCGCGGTTTGGCATGTCGCTGCTGGCGATAAAGCAGAACGAGCCGGCGGCCGAAGCCGCCGGTATCGATACTTGGCGCTGGAAGATGCTGGCGCTAATGCTGTCCGGAGCGCTGGCCGCGATCGCCGGTGGGCTCTACGGGGTCGTGCTGCTGGTCATCACGCCGGAGACCGTGTTCGGCATGTTGGTTTCGGCGCAGGCATTAATCCTGACGCTTTTCGGTGGGGTCGGCACCCTGTGGGGACCGGTGATCGGTGCGATGGTGCTGGTGCCGCTTGCCGAGGGCCTGAACGCCGAGCTCGGCGACGTGCTCCCCGGAATCCAGGGCGTCGTCTATGGGGTTGCGATCATCGCGATCATTCTGCTGGCGCCGGAGGGTGTGTACTGGCGCGTGGTCGACCGGCTCGCCCGGCGTGGCGCGCCGGCCGATGTTCCGGAGCGTGCGCTCCCGGCGGCTGCTACGACCAATGTCGCACCGCTGATGCACGCGCCGAAGGCCGCGACGGCGGGCGCCGATCTGCTGGTGTTGCGCAATATCGGCGTCTCGTTTGGCGGGCTGCGGGCGCTCGACGGCGTCGACTTCGCCGTGCCGGAGGGCGGCCTTTACGGCATTATCGGCCCGAACGGCGCCGGCAAGACGACGCTGTTCAACGTCATCAACGGCTTTCTGGCCGCCGACCGCGGCGCCATCAGCTTCGCCGGGGAGCCGGTCACCGGGCTGCGGCCGAACCAGGTCTGCCGGCGCGGGATCGGCCGGACGTTCCAGGTGGTGCGCGCCTTCCCGCGCATGACCGCGCTGGAAAACGTCATCATCGGCGCGTTTATCGGCGCGCCTGACGACGCGGGTGCCCGGCAGATGGCGCTGGCGGCGCTCGACCGGGTCGGCCTCAGCGCCCAGGC